>DASTKA010000172.1:0-3054 GCA_035716165.1 Mycobacterium sp.
TGGGCGTCCGCCGCCGCCTTGGACTCCGCGTAGGGGAAGAACGGATCGTCGGGCGGTACACCATGATTCGGGCCGGCGCCGAAGTACGACACCATCACGAACCGCTTGACGCCGGCCTGCGCGGCGGCGTCGATCACCCGAATGGCCGCATCACGGTCGACGGCGTAAGTCCGCGCCGGGTTGCCGCCGCCGGCCCCGGCGGAGAAGACGACCGCGTCGTGGCCGCTCACCAAGTCCGCCAGGGCGTTCGTGTCGAGCCGCTCGATGTCGGCCACCACCGGCTCGGCGCCGGTGGCCGCGACATCGTCGGAGTGGTCCGGATTGCGGAAGACCGAAGTCACCTCGTCGCCGCGTTTGGTCAGGATGGGGGCCAGTTGAAGCGCGACCTTGCCGTGTCCGCCGAAGACGATGATGCGTGCCATCTCTCCAAGGTACTTCCGCGCGAGACTGCAACTACCAACGCAAACGCCGAGTAGAACGGTAGCTGGTAACAGTCTGGCGGGTATGAAAGCGAAGTTAGAGCTGTACCCGTCCCATGATGATGTCGATGATCGGCTTGCCCGGCGGGTAGGCGTTGGTGAGCGAGGCCATCGTGTGCCCGTAGTCGACCAGCAGCGTGATGCCGTTGATGCCGAAGGCCGCGGCGCTGTTCAGGAACGCCATCACGTCGCCCATCTGCTCCGGCGTGTGCACCTTGGAGCCGGTCTCGTCGCGGTAGTCCTGGGCGAAGGTCAGCCACAGGTCGGCGTTGGACTGGGCCAGCGGGGTGTCGGTGGGGCCGGGGCAGATCGCGTTGATCCGAATGCCCTTCTTCAGCAAGGGGTAGCCCTGGGTCGCGACGTAGGCGTTGACGACCTTCTTGGAGAAGCCGTAGTGGATGATGCCCTCGGCTTCGTGCGCCTTGACCCACTCCTGGGCCGACGCGAAGTCCGGTGTGGCCAGGAACTCGTTCAGCAGGTCCAGGTCATTCTCCCAGCCCATGCCGGCGACCGAGGAGATGAAGCAGATCGCCGAGCCGGAGGGCAGCTGGTTCTTCTCGAGCAGGCGCTCGATCAGGTGCCGGTGGCCGAGGAAGTTGATCGCCATCAGGTCGGTGGTCCCGTCGGCGATGCCGGCGGCGGAGAACACGGCGTGGATCGGACCGTCCAGCTGTTCGATCGCCGCGTCGATCGACGCGGTGTCACGCAGGTCGACCTGGATGGACTGGGCGACGTCGTACTTCACCGGCGCGTAGTCCATCACGATGACTTCGGCGCCCAGCTCGGCCGCTGACTTGGCCGCCGCGGCGCCCATGCCAGTCGCGCCACCGACAACGAGAGCGCGCTTGCCGTCGTAGCGCAACCGATCGACAATGGTCATGGAAATCCCCTTCTCGGATAATGCCAACGCGGTTCTAACTGCTCAACTGTATGGGTAACAGTTATTTGGTTCAATACCGGGGCGGGTTAATGGGGTTTACTTGCCGCGGACGGCGACGCCCCGCAGGACGGTGTCCCGAGCGTGCACCAGACTCGCGCGGGTGCCGATGTCTTGAAGGATGTTCTCCGGTATCCACTGCAGGCCGACGACACAGCGGGACAGCATCGCGGTGGACGGTGCGTCGACACCTATTTCCCCCGACCGGATGCCCTCGGAAAGAAGCGTTTTCATCTGCCGCAGCCGCGTGGCATAGAGCCAGCCGGGATTCGGCGTGTCCGGGGGCGATTGGCGCATCCAGGCCAGCTGAATCCTGAACTCGTCGGAAAACCGGTCGAGCGCATTGACGTTGACCCAGCTCAACGCGTCCAGCTTTTCGATCGGTGTGGCATCCGAACGCAAGACGCTCACCCAGCCCGCCTCGACCTTCCTGCCGAACGATTCCATGATCGACGCGAGGAGTTCGTCCTTGGATCCGATCACGCGATACACCGTTCCGGTGCCGAGACCGGCCGCCGAGGCGATGTCCCTGATGGTGGTTACTTCATATCCTCTACGGCCGAATTCGGCTCGTGCCACCGCACGCACCGCCGCCGCCTTGTCGCTCGGGTCCGCATCGCTGTCGTCGGACCATGTCGCGATGACATCACTGGCGGCGGTGAACGCCTTCGATCGGTCCAGTGCCGAGTCGGTCGGCGGCCGAGTTGCCAAGCCGTCCAAGATGATTCGGCACAGCAGTCCGGCCACCTGGTCCGCGGCGGACTTGTGGCGCATGACATCGAGCCCGACCTGCAGCATGGTTTGGCAGATTCGGTCGGCCAAGGTGGGAAGGTCGATATCGGGTTTGATGTAACCGCTCCACCGCGCGGCGCGCAGCGTCTGCAGCATCGCCTCCTGAATCGCGACGGGCCGTTGCCGCGTCAGCTTGATCAGTTCCGGATCCGTACTCGGCCCCTCGTAGAACGACATCTGCAAAGCCGCGCGGTGTTCGACGGCGCAGTTGGCGATCGCCGATCCGAGGTCGATGATCTGTTCTTCGACCGGGCGGGAGTCGGGTTCGTCCAGTCTCGCCTGCGCGGTCCGCCCGATGCGATCCAGGTCGTCCTGGTAGCGGCGGATCAACTCGACGAGGATGGCCTCTTTGGATTCGAAATGGTGATACAGGCTGCCGGGAAGAATGCCTGCGGCATCGGCGATCTCCTGCAGCGACGTCCGCAAACCCGACGATGCGATCAATGACGCGGCGGTGGCCAAGATCTCGGCGCGGCGCGTCGGAGAATCAGCTGTGCTGCTGGCCCGCAGTGACCCCGCCCTCGCCATGGTCAGCGGTGTGCAAATCCGGACGACTGCGCGCTGGCGAACATCCGCGTTCGTCCTCCCTTTGCCGAACCAAATCTTTGTTAGAGGCTATCAGACTGAGCGGGGTGAACGCGCTGCACAAAGCGGCGAAAGCCCATTCTAGAGCGCCGGGCCGTCCCAGCGGTCGCACGCGACCACCTCCTCGAGCGGCCGCCGGCGCGCCGGTGAGAACGTTCGCCGCCTGCAGGGCGATCCGCAGGCAGTCGCGGATGTCCTCGAGGTCGACCGGCGCGTTGAGGTCGAGCGATTTGCGTGCCGAGGGGGTCGCGGTGAGCAGGT
>DASTKA010000173.1:0-2228 GCA_035716165.1 Mycobacterium sp.
TCGACCAGTTCACGTTCAAAATTGGTGGTCCCGCCGAACAGCGCATTCACCGACAGGTTCGAAAAGGCCGTGACGCCGTTTTCGGCGTGACGGCTCTCGATCAGCCGGGTGCCCTCGCCCCTGGGCTCGAGCTCGTAGCACCAGATGGTGTTGTTGGTGTCGACGCGGAACGCAAGCTTGCGGTCCGGGATGATCTCGACCACCGTGCAGGTGGTCGGCCAGAACATCCGCTTGCGGCGGTTGAGGTTGAGAGTCCGGGTGCCCTGACGCACCGGGCCGAAAGGCTTCATCCAACGACACTGCGGACTCCACTGCGGCATGCGGCGCAGGTCGGAAATCAATTCCCAGACCGTGGACGCCGGTGCGTTGATGTCGACGTGCGCTTGCAACAACGGGGCTACCATCGCTCCTCCAAGTCGGCGAATTACTGGTGACCGAGAAAGCTTTCGAGCCCGGACTGAGCGCCGCGCGCACCGCGACGGGCAGCGGCGAGCTGCAGCAGGAAGATGCTCGTGCCGAGCACCCCCACCCCCAGCCCGGCCAGGGCCACCGGACGCCAGGTCTGCAGGGCGGGTACCAGGAAGGCGGCGGCCACCGCGCTCAGCCAACCCACCGCACCGAGCGTGATGAACGGCCAGGCGCGCAGCAGCGCGGCCGGCAGCGGCGGCGCGGTGCGGTTGGGTTCGGCGGGCATCGCGATCAACATAGCCGCCACAGGGTAGGTAGCGCACCCACCTGCCGATGATCGAGGACCGCTGAGCAAAGCGGGATATGCGGGCGATAAGTGTTCCGCTGAAACACCCGCGGCCGGCCGACGAGGATCAACACGCATCCTTGACCGGTTCGTGCCCCGGTTTCTCGGCCTTCCGTGTAACCTCGCGCCATGCCTGACAGCGATGCCCGGCTGGCCAGCGACCTGTCGCTGGCAGTTATGAGGCTGGCCCGCCAACTGCGGTTTCGGAATCCTTCGTCACCGGTGTCGTTGTCCCAGCTGTCGGCGCTGGCAATGCTGGCTAACGAAGGCCCGATGACACCCGGAGCCCTGGCGATTCGCGAACGGGTCCGGCCGCCGTCGATGACACGGGTGATCGCCTCGCTGGCCGAGATGGGGCTGGTGGACCGCGCACCGCACCCGGTCGACGGTCGGCAGGTGCTCGTCTCGGTCTCGGAGTCCGGGGCCGAGCTGGTCAAAGCCAACCGCCGCGCCCGGCAGGAGTGGCTGGCCAAGCGGCTGACGACGCTGGACAGCGAACAACGGGACATCCTGCGCCACGCGGCCGATCTGATGTTGGTCCTGGTCGACGAAGGCCCGTGAGCCACCGGACCGAAACCGGCGAATGATCATCGACGTTGACGATCCCGACGACCCGAGGCTCGACGATTTCCGCGACCTGAACAGCGTCGATCGTCGTCCCGATCTGCCGTCCGGCAAGGGGCTGGTCATCGCCGAGGGTGTGCTGGTGGTGCAGCGCATGCTCGCGTCACGCTTTCGCCCGCACGCGCTGTTGGGCACCGACCGCCGGTCCGTCGAGCTCGAGGATGACCTGGCCGGTAGCCCCCTGCCGTACTACCGGACGTCGGCCGACGTCATGGCACGAGTGGTGGGCTTTCACCTCAACCGCGGCGTGCTGGCGGCCGCCCGGCGGGTGCCAGAACTCAGCGTCGCCGAGGTGATCGCCGGGGCCCGCACGGTCGCGGTGCTCGAAGGGGTCAACGATCACGAGAACCTGGGCTCTATCTTTCGCAACGCGGCGGGGCTGGGCGTCGACGCGGTGATATTCGGCAGCGGCTGTGCCGACCCGCTCTACCGTCGCGCGGTCCGGGTGTCGATGGGCCACGCGCTGCTGGTGCCCTATGCGCACGCAGCCTGTTGGCCCGGCGAGCTTGCGACGTTGCGGGAGAATGGGTTTCGGCTCCTGGCGATGACGCCGCAGGGAACCGCGTGCGCCTTGCCGGAGGCGATGACGGCCGCGCGCGAGGAACGCGTCGCGGTGTTGGTCGGGGCCGAGGGGCCGGGCCTGACGCCGGCCACCTTACGGTCGAGCGATGTGCGGGTGCGCATCCCGATGTCGCGGGGCACCGATTCGCTGAACGTCGCGACGGCGGCGGCGTTGGCCTTCTACGAGCGGGCCCGCTCGACGACGAGAGGCGGCGATGGACAGTCAGACTAGGCTCCGGCTGATGAGAGACGAGTCCGTGCCCTGGGCAACGGGTTTGACCGTGACGGC
>DASTKA010000174.1:0-2162 GCA_035716165.1 Mycobacterium sp.
CGGAGACCGTCGAAGTCGCGGGTGTCCACCACCGAGGAGATGATCCGGCGGTTCGCAGCTTCGACCAGGCGCACCGTCTCGCTCAGGTCGTCGGGGGTCGCCGGACCGTAAGGCACGCAGGACGGCAGCTTGCCGGCAATGTCTACCGCGATGATGTCGGCGCCCTCCTGCGCCATGCGCACCGCGTGCGCCCGGCCCTGGCCGCGCGCCGCCCCGGTGATAAGTGCCACTTTTCCGGCAAGCCTGCCGCTCATACACGCTCCTCAATTGGGTTCGGCCACTGCGGCCACTCTGGCCACTCTTATCGCTGCGCCGCCTTGACGAGGTTCGATCCGATGATCAACCGCTGTATTTCACTCGTGCCCTCGTACAGTCGCAGTAGGCGCACATCACGGTAGATGCGTTCGACGGCAACGCCTCGCATGTAACCACTGCCGCCGTGAATCTGCACCGCGAGATCCGCGACATTGCCGGCCATTTCGGTGCAGAAGACCTTGGCGGCCGACGGTGCGATCCTACGATCCTCGTCCGCGACCCACAGCCGGGCGGCTTCGCGCACCAGCGCACGGCCCGCCATCACGCCGGTCTGCTGGTCGGCGAGCATGCCCTGCACCAATTGGAAGGTTCCGATCGGCGTCCCGCCTTGGGTCGCGGTGGCGGCGTAGGACACCGATTCGTCAAGTGCGCGTTGAGCGGCGCCCACCGCGAGCGCGGCGATGTGTACCCGTCCGCGGGCCAAAGACGTCATGGCCGCTCGATATCCGTGGTCCTCACTGCCTCCGACGAGCGCATCGGGGCCGACGCGCACATCGGTGAAATTGACGTCGGCCGTCCAGGCGCCTTCCTGGCCCATCTTGGCGTCCTTGGCGCCCACCTCGACGCCGGCGGCATCCGCGGGAACCAGGAAGACGGCGATTCCCGGGCCCTTCTCGTCGGCCGGCCGGGTGCGGGCGAACACCACAAAGAGATCGGCGACCGGCGCGTTGGTGATGAAGCGCTTCTGCCCGGAGATCACCCAATCCGCGTCTTCTCCGGAGCCGTCGCGAACTGCTTTGGTCCGCAGACCCGCTGGGCTCGACCCGGCACCGGGTTCGGTCAGCGCGAATGAGGCGACGACGTCGCCCGACGCGATCGACTCCAGCCAGCGGGATTTCTGTTCGTCGGTGCCGAACCCGACCAGCACCTGTCCGGCGATGCCGTTGTTGGTGCCGAACATCGAACGCAACGCCAGCGACGTGTAGCCCAGCTCCATCGCCATCTCGACGTCTTGCATCAGGTTGAGGCCGAGGCCGCCCCACTCCTGGGGGATCGCATAGCCGAATAAGCCCATCTTCTTGGCTTCGTCGCGCAGGTCGTCGGGGACGCGATCGTTGTCGAGGATCTCCTGCTCGCGGGGGACAACGGCGCTGCGAACGAATTGCCTTGTCTGAGCCAGGATCTCGCGGAAGTCCTCGTCGGAGACTTCCGCGACTTCGGCGGTGGCCATGGGCTCCACACTCCTCTCTAGATCCGGGGCACCCCGGTTCAGAGGAGGATCCTATATCAAATATGATATCTGCCTTAAGGGTGCCCGGTGGAGGCGACAACAGTGAAGGGTGTGTGGTCGGAGTGGCGTTGTTGGCAGGTCAGACAGCAGTAATCACAGGCGGAGCGCAAGGACTGGGTCTGGCCATCGCGGAGCGCTTCGTCGCCGAGGGCGCGCGAGTGGTGCTCGGCGACGTCAATCTCGAGGAGACCCAAGTCGTGGCCAAGCAGCTGGGCGGCGATGATGTCGCGGTCGCGGTCCGGTGCGATGTCACCAAGTCGTCCGACGTCGAAACTCTGATCCAGACCGCGGTCGAGCGGTTCGGCGGCCTGGACATCATGGTCAACAACGCCGGGATCACGCGGGACGCGACGATGCGCAAGATGACCGAGGAGCAGTTCGATCAGGTCATCAACGTGCATTTGAAGGGGACCTGGAACGGCACTCGGCTGGCCGCCGCGATCATGCGGGAAAACAAGCGGGGCGCCATCATCAACATGTCCTCGGTGTCGGGCAAGGTCGGCATGGTCGGCCAGACCAACTACTCGGCGGCCAAGGCCGGCATCGTCGGCATGACCAAGGCGGCCGCCAAAGAGCTGGCCTACCTCGGTGTCCGGGTCAACGCGATCGCCCCCGG
>DASTKA010000175.1:0-11808 GCA_035716165.1 Mycobacterium sp.
TCGCAGCGAAACGATGCGGGGACCCACCTCGCCGACCGTGCCCGCGATGAGCAGTTCGTCGTCGGTGCCCAGGTAGGCGCCCCACCAGATGAGCGTGTCGGGCGCGCAGACCTGGAACGAGCAGTCGGCGTCGAGCATCACGACGGCGGATCCCGGGGCCGGCCCGTGTGTGCGCAACTGACGCCCGGTGGTGATCAGTACGGGTTCGCCGACCTCGTTGAGTGGGATGCGGTGCCGGGCGGTCAGCGCCTGCACGGCGGTGATGCCGGGGATGACGTCGAATGTGAAGTCGACTCGGGCGCCGACGGAGTCGAGGATCCGCAGGGTGCTGTCGTAGAGCGACGGATCGCCCCAGGCCAAAAAGCCGCCGACGCCGTGCGGACCCAGTTCGGCGCAGATGGCGTCGGCCCAGATCTGCGCGCGGGCGGCGTGCCAATCCGCAACCGCGTCCCGGTAGTCGGCGTCGTCTGCCCGCCTGGGGTCGGGCAGCTCGACGAAGCGGTAGCCCGGCTCGCGGATGAACCGGGCACAGATTTCGCGCCGCAGCGCCACCAGATCGCTCTTCTGTTCGCCCTTGTCCATCGCGAAGAACACCTGGGTGTCGTTGAGCGCCTCGACGGCCTGCACGGTGACATAGCCGGGATCGCCGGCACCGATGCCGATGACGTGAATGTGCCGGCCCACTGCGTCGCCTCCTGTGCTCGTCGCCCGTCAGACTGCCGAATCGCAACCTCCAGCATCTAGCCGGGACCGCAAGTACCCAGTACCATGGGTACCGTCTGAAGCACCCAATGGAGGGACGCCAGCGATGACCGCTCCGGTGAGGCAAGGTGGGCCGAGTCGTGAAGACTTCGCGGACCGATTACTGAAGGGCTCGGTCAAGAAGTCCTACGAACCCGTCGTCGACATCGACTGGGACGCCCCGCTCGACCCGGACAAGTTCTATCTGCCGCCCCGGCTGGTGTCGCTCTACGGCACGCCGATGTGGGACGAGATGACCCGCGAGCAACAGATCGAATTGTCGCGCCAGGAACTGGTCAACACCTTGTCGGCCGGGATCTGGTTCGAGAACATGCTCAACCAATCGTTGCTGCGCACGATCCTGCACGAGGACCCGACAAGCAAGTCGACGCATTACAAGCTGACGGAACTGGGCGACGAGACCCGCCACATGGTCATGTTCGGCAAGGCCATCGAACGTGTCGGCGCAAAGCCGGTGCGCCCCAGGCTGTTTCACCGGATGATCATCAATGCGCTGCCCTTGGCTTTTCAACGCGGCTCGATGCTCTGGGTGGCGGCCCTGATCGGCGAGGAGATCTTCGACTCGCTGCAGCGACAGATGATGGACGACCCCGAGCTACAGCCAATCATCCAGCGGCTCATGCGCATTCACGTCACCGAAGAGGCGCGCCACATCCAGTTCGCGCGCGACGGCGCCCGCAAGCGCGTCGTCGAGATGCCCCGGTTCAACCGTTGGTTCATGGCCAACATCAACGGTCTGGGCGGCTACTTTTTCAACTACCTGTTCAGCAACCCGGTCCCGTATGCGCGGGCGGGTCTCGACCCCAAGCGGGCCCGAAAGGCCGCGCGCACCAGTCCCCATCGCCGCGACGTGCAGGTCGCCGGCTTCGCACCATTGGCGGCGTTTTTGACCGAGGTCGGCCTGATGGGCACCATCGCGCGTCGCGGCTGGAAGCGCAGCAGGTTTCTGTGACGGCACAGCATCCGCTGGTCATCATCGGCGCGGACGCCCGCGCGCAGGCCGCGCGATCCGCCCTGCACTCGGCCGGCGTGACCGGTGTCGCGATGCTTGACAAGCCGATCCTGCGCTCGGTATTCGACGAGGACACCGACACCTGGGCACTTCACACCGCCGCCGGCGAGGTGGTCCGGGCGCGCGTCGTCGTCGATGCACGCCGTCCGCCCGCCCTCCCATGGACACCGAAGCTGCGCGGACACAAGGACTTTCGCGCCGTGTCGTTTCACGCCGCGGCGTGGGATCCCGGATTTGATCCGTCCGGCAAGCACATCGCGGTGGTGGGCACCGACACGGCGGCGGCCCATCATCTGGGGCGGCTGGCCCGGGCGGCGGCCTCGGTCACCGTGTTCGCCCACGCACCGCGCCGCGTCGTCAGCGAGGTGCCGACATGGTCCACCCGCGCCAAACGCCGGCTGCACCGCCACAGCGGGCCGGGCGCCGCGCGCCCCCGGGTCGCAATCGCCGCAACGGCAATCGAGGCGCTGACCGCGCGGGGGCTGCGCACCAGCGATGGTGTCGACCACCGCGCCGACGCCATCATCTATGGCACCGGATTCTTCATTCCGCAGGACGTCGCGGATGAGGCGTTGGTCGGCGCGGCCGGGCTTCCGATCCGTCGCGCCTGGCACGACGGGATGGAGCCGTTCTGCGGGGTGGCGGTTCGCGGGTTCCCCAACTACTTCTTCATCACCGGGCCCGATCCGGACGCGCAGGCACGCTACGTCGCCGAGTGCCTGAATGTCATGGCGCGCACGGCCAGCGGGCGCATCGAGGTGCGCGCCAGCAGCCAGCAGGTGTTCAACGAGCGCGCCCAGTTGCGACCGGCCGCACCGCCCCCGGTGGCATCCGCCTTCGACCTTTCGGCCAGCGCGCCGGCCGGCGACGACACGTACGACGGGGCCGCCACGCTGGAGATCGCCGGCACCGGCCACCCGGTGCGAGTCCGGCTGACCGGACATCTGGACCCCATCGACGGCCACTACCACTGGCAGGGAACGGTATTTGGTTCCGCGTCGGGACCCCTGTCCGCCGACCTCGTCAAGCAAGCGCGGACGGGCACACTGACCGTCGGTCAGTGCAGCGCGCCGGCGCGCATCGTCGAACAGACGCCATGGGGGACGCACTCCGTCGCCGGAGTGGGCGCTCCGCCGTTCGCGCTCACCAACCGCTGATCCAACTGCCGCGCCGATCGGTAACCACTGCCCTTGCGCCGGTTAACGCCCCGTTTGCTGGCACATACCCAAAAGTTTGGTTACGCCCACCGCGTGGTAACCCCAAGGAAAGCGCGTGCTTGACGATTCCGCAGCACGGTGGGCGCGCTATGTCGGCGCCGCGACGGGTGGGGAGGGAACACACATTGCGTTTGCTGAGGGCTTGCGGCACAGGGTCGACGAATGCCGACAACAGCCTGCGAATTCCGGCCGCACTGAGGCCGACGGTCCCCCGATTAGACTTTTGCCGCTGAGGGCGGATACTCAAGCAATCGTCGCCCGGCAGAACTGCGAGGAGCGGGAAATGGAATCAGACGCCCGGACCGGGCTGGGATGAGCCCCGTGGCCGTTGCGATGCGGACGGATGAATCGGTAGCCGTTCTGACCGTCGACGGCGAGCTTGATGCCGCCAACTCCACCACCGTTCGCGAGCGCATCCTCAAGGCCACCTCGGACGCCGCCGCCGTGATCGTCGACGTTTCCGGGCTCAAGGTGCACGCCGAGTCGGCATGGTCGAGCTTCATGGGCGCCTATTGGCAGATCGGCAACGCGCCCAACGTTCCGATCGTGTTGGTCTGCACCGACCGGGCCGCCCGCGAAGCCGTCAGCACCAGCGGTGTCACCCACTTCATGCCGGTCTACTCGAGCGAGAAAGCAGCGATGAAGGCGCTCGGCCAAAACAGCCGTCGCCCCGTGCGGCGGGCCGATGTCCAGCTGCCCGCCGACCTGACCAGCCTGCGAGAGTCACGGCGCATGGTCCGCGAATGGCTCACCACGTGGTCGCAGTCCAAACTCATCCCGGTGGCCCTGGTGGTGGTCAACGTGTTCGTGGAGAACGTGCTCGAACACACCCCCAGCGTTCCGGTGGTGCGAATCGAAGCGCAAGGCAACACCGCGACCGTCGCGGTGTCCGACGCCAGCAACGCGCCCGCGGTGCGACTGCCGTCCCCGCCGAAGGGCATCGACGTGTCCGGGCTGGCGATCGTCGACGCGTTGTCGCGCGCGTGGGGCAGCACGCCCACCTCGTCGGGAAAGACGGTGTGGGCGGTCATCGGCCCGGAGAACCAGCTTTAGTCCGAATGCATCGCCGATGGCGATCCGGTTCTCGTTGCGCCATCAACCGGTTGTGCTGAAACTAGAACACGTTCTAATGTCGAGGGACGAACCCTTCAGGAAGGCAGATGACGTGCGGTTTACCTACGCAGAGGCGATGACTGACTTTAGGTACTACATTCCGCTGGCCAAGGCGGCCGAGGCGGCCGGCTACGACGCCATGACGATCGCCGACAGCATCGCCTACCCCTTCGAATCCGACTCGAAATACCCCTACACCCCGGACGGCAACCGCGAGTTCCTCGATGGCAAGGAGTTCATCGAAACCTTCGTGCTGACAGCGGCATTGGGCGCGGTGACCTCCAAACTCAGGTTCAACTTCTTCGTCCTCAAGCTGCCCATCCGGCCACCGGCGTTGGTGGCCAAGCAAATCGGGTCGCTGGCCGCGATGACCGACAACCGGGTGGGTTTCGGCGTCGGCACCAGCCCGTGGCCCGAGGACTACGAGTTGCTGGGTGTCCCGTTCGCCAGGCGCGGCAAGCGGATGGACGAATGCATCGAGATCATCCAGGGCCTCACCACGGGTGACTACTTCGAATTCCACGGCGAGTTCTACGACATCCCCAAGACCAAGATGACGCCGGCGCCCACCAAGCCTGTCCCGATTCTGATCGGCGGGCACGCCGACGCGGCCTTGCGGCGTGCGGCGCGCCTGGACGGCTGGATGCACGGCGGTGGTGACCCCGAGGAACTCGACCACTTGCTGGCCAAGCTCAAGAAGTTCCGCGAAGAAGCCGGCAAGACGGGGCCGTTCGAGATCCATGTGATCTCGGCCGACGCCTACACCGCGGACGGCATCAAACGGCTCGAGGACAAGGGCGTCACCGACGTCATCGTCGGCTTCCGCATCCCCTACATCCAGGGCAATGACACCGAGCCGCTGGACAGCAAGATCCGCAACCTGGAGATGTTCGCCGAGAACGTGATCGCGAAACTCTAACTGTCTACAGCGAATCCCATTTCGGAGCGCGCTTCTCGCGGTGCGCCATGGCGGCCTCGACCGGGTTGTTGGTGAAACCGCTGAGGATCTGGGTGCGGTTCTCGATCTCGATGGCGTGGCGCAGGCTGGGCGCGTCCAGCGCGGCGTTCAGCCCAATCTTGGTCTGCCACACGCCATAAGCGTTGTTCTCGGCGATCGAGCGGGCCAGCTTGAGCGCAGCGGGCATCAGCTCATCGGGGGCGACGACCTCGTGCACCAGCTTGATGCGGTAGGCCTCGGCCGCGTCGATGATGCGACCGGTGAGCATGAGTTCGCGGGCCACTCCGGCGCCGACGATTTTCGGCAGCAGATAGCTGGTGCCCATGTCCATCGACGAGAAGCCCGCCTTGATGAACACCGAGCCGAACCGGGCCTTCTCAGAGGCCACCCGGATATCGCAGACCAACGAGAACGCCAAGCCGCCACCGACGGCGACTCCGTTCACCGCGCCGACCACCGGAATGTCCATCTCGTAGATCCGGGTGTACAAGTTGGCCAACCGAACCTGCGCGTCGTAGTTGACCTTGAAGGCCGGGGTGGTCGGCTTGTTCTGCGTCCACGGCCGTCCGGTGCCGCTCAAATCGGCACCCGCGCAGAATCCGCGCCCGGCACCGGTCAGGATCGCCACCCTGAACTCACCTTTGTCCAGGACGTCCAAGGCATCGTGGACGCCGTCGATCAATGACCCATCGATGGCGTTGAGACGCTCCGGCCGGTTCAGGGTGATGCAGGCGATGTTTTCTTCGAGAGCTTCCAGTGTCACTGCGGGCATAGGGGAACCGTAGGCGACGTGGCCGTTCATCGATGAGGCATACGGTGGTTTTGCCACCACAGCGAAGGAGAAGCCATGGCACGAACCGAAGGTGACAGCTGGGACCTGGGCAACAGTGTGGGCGCCACCGCCACCATGGTGGCCGCGGCGCGCGCCGCCGCCACCAAACGTCCACAGCCCGTCATTACCGATGAGTTCGCGGAGCCGCTGGTGCGAGCTGTCGGGCTGGACGTGTTCACCAAGCTGGCTGCGGGCGAACTCGATTCGGACGACTTGGAGAGCGGTGTCAGGTTCTCGCGAATGGTGGACACGTTCGCCGCCCGGGCGCGGTTTTACGACGATTATTTCGCCGCGGCCGGTCAGGCCGGGCTGCGGCAGGTGGTGATCGTTGCATCCGGCCTGGATTCGCGGGCCTACCGGTTGCGGTGGCCGGTCGGGACGACGGTGTACGAGATCGATCAGCCGGAGGTGATCGCGTTCAAGACGGCGACGCTGGCCGCGATAGGTGCGGCCCCCACCGCCGAACTGCGCACCGTGGGTATCGATTTGCGAGAGGACTGGCCGGCGGCATTGCAGGAGGCGGGCTTCGACCCGGCTCAGCCGACGGCGTGGCTCGCCGAGGGCGTGCTGATCGGATTCCTTCCGCCCGAAGCCGAAGTTCGGCTGCTGGACGCCATCATCCCGCTGTCCTTCGAGGGCAGCCGCTTCGCCGCCGACTTCGGGACCGTCGCCCCGGCGACACCGGAGGGGCAGGAACAGGCCCGGCTCATGACCGAGGGCTGGCGACGGCAGGGACTCGAGCTGGACATCGCCGGCCTGGCCTACCCCGGCGAGCACACCGACGTCGCGGCACACCTGGCGGCAAACGGGTGGGACACCACGACATTTCGGCTCACCGATCTGTTTTCCGCCGCCGGCCTCCCGCAGTTGGGGCCGGCCGAGCATCAGGTTCCCGCGACCACGATCAGCTTCGTCAGAGCGGTGCGGCTTTAGCCGGCGCGATCGGTCACGCGGACCGCTTCGCCAGCCATTCGGCCTGCATCACCAGTAAGGCCATGACCTCCAATTGCGGTGTCTGCGGGTCGAGTTCGCGATATCGCTGATAGACGTTGACGACGACCCGCTCAGCGTCCAGCCAGGTGGCGTACTCGCCGAGGTCGATCGTGTCGGCGGCCTCGGCCCAAGACAGGCCCCGCCGGTAGGCGGCCTCGGCCTGGTCGGCGACGTGCACGAGATAGCCACGCACAGCGCGGATTCCGTCCGGATCGGTGACCGGGCCGTGGCCGGGGACCACCGTCGGCGCGTCCAGCGCGATCATCGCGTCGCACGCCGCGACCCAGTTGGCGATCGGGCCCGCCCACACGATGGGCGTGCAGCCGATGAACAACAGGTCGCCGCCGAACAGCACGCCCGCGTCGGGCACGTGCACCACCGAGTCGGCGGCGGTGTGCGCGGGACCCAGATTCAGCACATCGATGCGCCGGCCGCCCACATCGACGCACAGACTGCGCTCAAAGGTTTGGTCGGCGTTGCGCAGCGTGATGTTGCTGAAGTCGAAGTGCCCGAAGCGTTCCCGCGTGTATGGCGTTGCGACCGGCCCGAGGTTCGCGGTTTGCGCCATGGCAAGCATCTCGGGTGCCATGCCGTGCTCGATCTCCTCAGCGGTGCCCCGCGCGGCGATGATGCGCACCGACGCGTCGAGCAGCTGATTGCCGTGGGTGTGGTCCCCGTTGGAGTGGGTGATCACCGCGTCGGTGATCGGCGCCGACTCGATGATGGGCCGCATGGCGGTGAGCATCTCGCGGGTCAGCGTCAGGTCGAACAGGGTGTCCACCAGCAGAGCGGCGCCCGTCCCGGCGATCAGCCCCGCGTTGCTCCATCCATAGCCGCCGTCCGGCAGCGTCCAGGCCCACACCCGGTCGCCGACCTGATGCAGCCCGCGCGTGTAGGGCACCCGCGCCGGCGCCGGGTTGACCCGCCGCGCGGCGGGAGCGGCGTCCGGATTGGGCCGCGCGGCCAACGGGTGGGGCGGGCCGCTCGCGCGGACGGTTTGGCGGGTCTCCCCTAGGCCCTGGACCTGCAGGGTGACGACGTCGCCGTCGTGCAGCCAACCCGGAAACGATTCCAGCGCTGTGGGATTGAGATGCTCGACCAGTGTGCAGGTGGGCACCGTCCCGGAGCCGATGATGTCGCCGGGATTCAGGGTGACGCCCCGCGAGGCATAGGAGATGACCTCGCCGAAGGTCCAGTCCATCTGGCTCGTCGAGCCGGCACCGATGACTTCGTCGTTGACCAAGGCGGTGACTTCCAGGTCCAGCTTGCCAGGATGGGAGGGGTGCCGGTACGCCTCGAGCTCGTCGGGGGTCACCAGGTAGGGGCCCAGCGTGACCCCGCTGTCCTTGCCCTTGCCCTGTCCGATTCCCAGTTGGCTTTCCATCTGCTGCAAGTCGCGCGCGGACCAGTCGTTGAAGATGGTGTAGCCGATGATCGCCGCTTCGGCCTGCTCGACGGTGAGATCCTTTCCACCGGTTCCTATCACCGCCGCGATTTCCAATTCGAAGTCCTGCCAAGCGCTTCCTGGTGCCGTTGGGGCGTCGTCGTAGGGCCCTAAAACCGTTGCCGGACAGGCGAAGTAAAACGCGGGGATGCGATACCAGGTGTCGGCGAGCAGCCGTCCGGCGCCCAGCGCGGCCTGGCAGTTGCGCATGTGGTCCAGGAAGCACAGGGAGTCCCGGATCGACGGCGGCCGCGGTATCGGCGCCAGCAATCGCACGTCCGCGAGCGCCACCGTCGCCGACGGAGCGCGCTGCACCTCCTCTCCGGCTTGTCGCAAGCCGGTCGAACCACGCGCAATGAGGTCGAGCAGCGTCACTCCGGACGGCATCGCGTAGATGGTGTCGTCGGCGAGGACCCCGACGCGTTCGTCGTCATCACGTTGGTAGGTAACCCATTTCACTCGCGTACCACCTCACTTGCTTCCTTGTCGGGACGCAGCCCCCGCCAACTCGATTGGCGTAACCGGTCATCCGGAGTCCACTCGCTGTAGCGCACCTCACCCACCAGAACCGGCTCCACGTATGTCACGCCCCGGGCTTCGTTCCGGGGCAGCGGGGGGTGGAACGGGGATTCATCGGTGTGCAGCGGCTCCAGTGTCTTCTTCAAGTTGGCCAGGTCGCGTTCGGTGAACCCGGTGCCGACGCGCCCCGCGAAATGCAGGCCCTCGGCGGTGGGGATGCCCATCAGCAGTGAGCCGATGCCGCTGCTGCGTCCGCCTTCCCCGGCCTTCCAGCCGCCGATCACGACCTCCTGGGTTTGCCAGTGCTTGTCCTTGATCCACGACGACGAGCGCCGGCCGGGCTGGTAGGTGGAGTCGCGCCGCTTGGCGATCACCCCCTCCCAGCCGCGCTTGCCGGAGCTTTCCAGCGCTTGTGCGCCGTCTCCGGGCAACAGCTCGGGAACGATGAGATCGCTCCCGGCGCCGAGCATTTCGAGCACCTTTCGCCGGTCGCGATAGGTGGCCCGCAGGAGCGAACGGCCGTCGAGGTAGAGCACGTCGAACGCCCAGAATTGGACACGCGAGCCTCGGCCGCGGTTCTGCATCTCATGGAAGCTGGGCACGCCGGATGCGTCCAGAACGACGGCCTCACCGTCGAGGATCACGTGGTGTTCGGCGAGATCTTCTGCCAGCGAACGTAGTTCGGAGTATTCCTGAGTGACCTCGCGGCCGCGACGAGATCGCACCCGCAGTGCCCCGTGGTCGGCCTCGAGCAGAAGCCGGTAGCCATCCCACTTGCCTTCGAACGCCCATTGGCTCGCCTTGAGCGCCGTCACCGAACCGTGAGTGGCCAGCATGGGGGCGATCGTGTCGAACTCGAAAACCTTCTGGTCCTTCATCCGGTGCGCCAGCCACTGATCGCCGTTCGTCTGGATCAATGCGTAGCGTCCGGAGATCTTGCTGCCGCGCAGATTGACGATGACTTCCCCCTTTTCGGCGGAGTCATTGAACTTTTCGGCCTCGTAGGTTCCGGAGTCCCAGATGACCACTTTCCCCGCGCCATACTCCCCTTTCGGGATGCTGCCTTCGAACCCGCCGTATTCGAGTGGATGATCCTCGGTGTGGACGGCCAGGTGGTTCACCGACGGGGTTTCGGGCAAGTTCTTCGGTACCGCCCAGGACACCAGCACGCCGTCGCGTTCCAGCCGGAAGTCGTAGTGCAGGCGGCGCGCGTGATGTTCTTGGATGACGAAGCTGTTGCCTTGCCCGACAGCGGGTTTCGTCACGGGCACCGGTTCGGGGGTTTTCGACGCGTCGCGCATGCTGCGGTATTTGCTCAGGCGATCGGGCATCGGCGCATCCTCGTCCAATGGCGCCAACAGATCACCGTCGCGGGCCACCCGCTCGAGCACTTCGTCATAACGCAGCTGCCGCAGCGAGGGGTCGTCGAGTTCCTCCCAGGTGCGCGGCGCCGCGACGGTGGGGTGTTCGCGCCCGCGCAGCGAGTAGGGCGCGATAGTCGTCTTGGAGCCGTTGTTCTGGCTCCAGTCCAGGAAGATCTTTCCGGCCCGCAGGCTCTTGGTCATGGTTGACGTCACCAGCTTGGGCATCGTCTTTTCCAGCTGTTGCGCAACGCGTTTGGCCAACACGGTGGCACCCTTGGTGCTCACCGGCTCGGCAAGCGGCGTGTAGAGATGCAGGCCCTTGCTGCCGCTGGTGAGCGGATAGGTGGTCAGCCCGATTCCGGTGATCAGTTCCCGGACGGCGTGCGCCACCTCGGCCAACTGGGCCATCGTGACGCCCTCACCGGGGTCCAGGTCGAACACCAGGCGAGTCGCCGGTCCGGGTTTCAATTCTTCGGCCCGGCTGCGGGTCCACTCGGCGACGAAGCGCCACTGCGGCACGTGGACCTCCAGCGCGGCTTGCTGGGCTATCCAGGCCAGGCCGGTGGGGCTGTCGATGATCGGATATGTCGTCGTTCCGGATCGATGGGTCACGCTGGCGCGCGGCAGCCAATCGGGTGCCGATGCGGCCAATTGCTTTTCGAAGAAGGACTCTTCGTCGACGCCGTTGGGCCAGCGCTTGCGCGTCGCCGGACGCCCGGCGATGTGCGGGATCATCACCTCGGCGATGCGCGTGTAGTAGTCGAAGATGTCGCTCTTGGTGGTCCCGGTGGCGGGGTACAGCACCTTCTCGGCGTTCGTGAGTTTCAGCCGCGGCGCCATGTTGTCAACTTACGCGTTTCGCGCGTGTTAACCGCCTTGACCACCCGTAATCGCGCGACCGCGAGCTTGTTTTGTGACAAGACACACGAAGGCGTATAGCCCCGCATAGATGGGGGCACAGACACACGATGTTTTCCGCATTCCCCTCCCTCTGGCGTCGAAACAGCGGCGTCCCACTGAACGACGCGACACTGCGACTGCACTCGCAGCGAGTCGACGTCCCGACCTACGACCGGTCGGCCCTCGGTCGAGGAGTCGTCCACATCGGCGCGGGCAACTTCCACCGCGCACACCAAGCCGTCTACTTCGACGACCTTGCCCGCTCGGGCATTTCGGGACAATGGGGGGTGAGCAGCGTCAGCCTGCATTCCCCGGACGTCAAACACCTGCTGTCGGCCCAAGACGGGCTGTACACGGTCGTGCAGCGCGGCCACGACCGCCAAACCGCCCGCGTGGTCGGCTCGATCGGCTCCGTCCATTACGCACCGAACGACGGCGCGGCCGTCAGTGGCGCCCTGGTCGACCCCCAGACCCGCATAGTCAGCCTGACCATCACCGACAACGGATACTTCCTGAACCCGATCACCGACGAATTCGACGCCGACCACCCCGACGTGCGCGCCGACCTCGTCGCCTCAGACAGCTATGCCACCGCGTGGGGATACCTCGCCGACGCTCTCGACCGGCGTCGCCGCGCCGGGATCTCGCCGTTCACCGTGCTCTGCTGCGACAACGTTCCCGGCGACACCCAGCC
>DASTKA010000176.1:0-5661 GCA_035716165.1 Mycobacterium sp.
GTCCTCGGCCATCTCGAACTCGCAGCGCATGCTCGGGGAGCCTTCGATCTCCACCCGGTACAGCCCCTGCCCGGACGCCGGCCCGTAGCCGAGGTCCTTCGGCGCAATGGAGATGCGCGGCTGCGGCCAGTCCGGGGCGACGTCGTCGCGCATGCGCGTCACGTGGTCGAGGACGAAAGTCGGCTTCCCGTCGACGTAACCGGTGAGCGTCGACCGCATCGCGGCGATGGTTCCGGCGGCGATGTGGCCGGTGGGGGTGTCGAAGGACTCGGTGGCGGCGATCCGCTCGTTGCTCTCCTCGATGTTGTCGATCTTGACGCCCAAACCGGCGGCCAGTTGGTGCAGCACCGGACCCCAGCCGAAGGTGAAGATCCCGGGCTGGGCCGCGAAGGCCGGGTAGTCCGGCTGCCGGCCGAAGCCGAGGATCTCGTAGACGGCGGAGCGGTCCGGGTAGGTCGCGTAATTGAACATCTCGGTCACCCGCACCGACTCGATCACCCGGGAGACTCCGGTAAGGACCAGCGGCAGAACATCATTGGCGAAGCCTGAGTCGATCCCGGTGGTGAAGAACGACGCGCCCCCGTCGATCGCGGCCTGGCGCAGGGGGTCGGTGAAGGCGGCGTCGACCGCGTCGGGAAAGACCAGCGGCACCACCGAGCATGACACCACGTTCTTTCCGGCCCGCAGGATCGACACCATGTCCTCGACCGCCTCCAGCGGCCGCAGGTTGGCGCCGGCCGCGTACACCACCGCGTCGGCGTCGCCGGCCAGCATCGCCGTCGGGTCGTGGGTGGCCACCACGCCGACCGGCGCGACGCCGCAGAGCTCCCCGGCATCGCGGCCGGCCTTCGCGTCGCTGTGCACCACGACGTCGACCAGTTGCAGCTCCGGGTGGTCGATCACCCCGCGCAGGGCGATCACGCCCATCGAGCCCGGACCCCATACTCCCACTTTGAGCACAACTATCTCCTAATATTAGGACGCATATCCTTGCATTTTGGACGGATCGTAGGGAGGTGGCGGTGGATACGTCAATGGCCGGGACTCGCAGCGAATCGGGCCCCAAATCACCGCCCACCGCCCGGGTGATGGACGTCCTTGCCGCCCTGGCGAATTCGAAACCCGGCCTCACCTCGGCCGAGCTGGCCAAAAAGTGTGCGATCAGCACCTCGACCTGCGCCCTGGTGCTGGCCGAACTGGAACGGCGGGCCTGGGTCGCGCGGCGAGGCGATCGCCGATACGCGCTGGGCAGCGGATTGTTCGAGCTTGTCCACGGACTGCGGGAACAGTTTCCGCTGCTGGACCGCGGGCGTGACGCGCTGTGCTTCCTGCACGAGACGCTCGGGGCGGGCTGCTCGATGTCGAGGATCGGCGCCCGGCATCTGACCACCGTCGACGCGGTGGGCCATGGCACCGACGGCGAGCACGCCGTGGGGCAGCGCTTCCCCATCGACCCGCCGTTCGGTCTGGTCGCCATGGCCTGGCGCGACGACGACTTCGTCCACGCATGGTTACACCGCGTGATGCCCCGGCTCACCCGCAGCGAGATCGCCGAGCACCAGCGGGTACTCGGCGATATTCGCGCCCGCGGCTACGGCGCATGGCGGTTCGACGACACCCACCGGTCGCTGCACACCCGGCTGGCCGACGTGCTGGCCTCGCTGGAGCCGACCGCCCAGGTCACCCGCCAGCTCACCACTCTGATGACGATGGTGACCCTGCAGTCGGTCACTGCTGCGCTCGAAACGGGCCTGTCCACAACGGAATTCGTGGTCTTGCCGATATTCGGGAGCGATGGCCAGCCCGAGTACCAGATCGAGATCCACCTGGGTCACTCCGCCGGGTTGACCTTGTCGAAGCTCGAGGACGCGCTTCGGCACGCGCAGGCGCTGCTCACCGGCGGGGTAACCTGACGCGGCTCGCGTTTAGGCTGGGGTCATGTCCGCCACCACGGAGATCAGGACCGCGGCAAGCCGGGCCGTCACCACAACCTCCTGGCTGACCTCCCGGCACTCCTTCTCCTTCGGAGACCACTATGACCCGGACAACACCCACTTCGGTCTGCTGCTGGTGAACAACGACGACATCGTCTCCCCCGCAACGGGATTCGATACCCACCCGCATCGCGATATGGAAATAGTGACCTGGGTGCTGCGCGGCCAACTGTCGCATCGTGACTCCGCCGGCAATCGCGGGGTGATCTATCCCGGCCTGGCGCAACGCATGTCGGCCGGTAGCGGGATCATGCACTCCGAGCGGAACGACTCCCCCGGCGAGCCGGTTCATTTCGTGCAGATGTGGGTGGTGCCGGATGAGGCCGGTGTCCAACCGAGCTACCAACAGCATGAGGTCGACGAGAAGCTCCTGGCCGGCAGCCTTGTGACGATCGCCTCAGGAATGCCCGCGCATGACGCCGCGATCGGCCTGCACAACCGCAACGCCGCACTGCACGGCACCCGGCTGCTCCCCGGCGCCGCGGTCAGCGTTCCGCAGGCGCCCTACCTGCACCTTTACCTTGCCGCAGGCCGAGTCGACGTGGAAGGGATCGGCACGCTGCACCAGGGCGACGCGGTGCGATTCGCCGACGCGGACGGCCGGCGCGTGACCGCGAGCGAGCCGTCGGAACTGCTGATTTGGGAGATGCACGCGCAGCTGGGTGACTGAGGCCATAGAGGGCAGGGGCCGCAGCCCATAGAGTGGGCACGACAGACAGGAGTCGGCATGCCTCACTCGCACGCGCAGCACGCGGCGCCCAATCCCAACAGGAACATCAAGGCGATCCGCACCGTGCGGTTCTGGGCGGCACCCCTGGTCATCACCGTGGCGCTGATGTCGGCGCTGTGCGCGCTCTATCTGGGCGGCATCCTGAACCCGACGACCAATCTGCGTCATTTCCCCATCGCGGTGGTCAACGAGGACGCCGGTCCGGGGGGCGCACAAATCGTCGACCGGCTCGTCAATGGGTTGGACAAGAACAAGTTTGACGTCCGCGTGCTCTCCCGTGGCGAGGCCAAACACCAGATGGACACCGGCCGCGTGTACGGCCAGGTGCTGATACCCCCGAGCTTCTCGTCGACGTTGCGGGACTTCGCGACCAGCGCGGTGTCGCCCGCCCGCGCGGACCGTCCGACGATCACGGTCTCCACCAATCCGAGGGCAGGCACGCTCGGCGCGAGCATCGCCGGTCAAACCCTCAACACGGCGATGGGGATGGCGAACAACGTAGCGGGGCAACGGGTTATGGCCGAGGTGGCCGCGCAGACCGGTGGTGCACCGCTGGCCGGTGCGGCACAGGTGGGCCTGAGTGCCCCCATCGATATCCAGTCGAACGTGTACAACCCGCTGCCGAACGGCACGGGTAACGGCTTGTCGGCCTTCTACTACGCGCTCTTGCTGCTGTTGGCCGGATTCACCGGCAGCATCGTGGTGAGCACGCTGGTGGACGCGTTACTCGGTTACGTGCCGGCCGAATTCGGCCCGGTGTATCGGTTCGCCGAGCAGGTCCGCATCTCCAGATTCCAGACGCTCCTATTGAAGTGGACCATGATGGTGCTGCTCGGGTTGATCACCTCGGCGGTGTATCTGGCGATCGCCAACGGGCTCGGCATGCCCATCGATCACAGCTGGAAACTCTGGGCGTTCGGTGTCTTCGCGATCGCCGCGGTGGGCATCACGTCCAGTTCGTTGCTCTCGGTGCTGGGCACGGCCGGAATGCTGGTCAGCATGCTCATCTTCGTGATCCTGGGATTGCCGTCGGCCGGCGCCACGGTGCCACTGGAGGCCACACCGTCGTTCTTCCGCTGGCTGGCCGAATTCGAACCTATGCACCAGGTCTTCCTCGGGGCCCGGTCGCTGCTCTACTTCGGCGGCCGCGGCGATGCGGGCCTGACGCAGGCCCTGACCATGACGGCGATCGGCCTCGTCATCGGCCTGCTGCTCGGTGGCATCGTCACCCACCTGTACGACCGCAAGGGTTTTCACCGGATTCCGGGTGCGGTCGAACTGGCGATCGCCCAGGAGCACCAGGCGCAGCACCAGGCCCGCCGCGGCAAGCAGATCGAACCGGCCGCCGGGCCTGCCACCACCGAGCCCGCCGGTGGCGAGCCGCCCGCTACCGAGAACGCCGGCCCCAGCCCCGCCGAGCCCGAAAGTTCAAGCGAGCACGCGTAATTCGCGCGTAGCCCTCCTGACACCGCACCGTGATCTTTGTTGACACTGTGACTAATGAGGCTGATGATGTGTGTGTTGCATTAGTTCTGGGCGGAAAGGGCTATCGTGCTGACCCGACGCGCCAGCTTCCGCCGGCTGGCGGCGTCGTGCGCCGCCCTTGCCTGCTTCGCCCTGGCCATCACCACGGGACAGCCCCTCGCCCGGGCCGCCGACGGCCGCGACCTGCTCGCCGATGCCATCGGCAGCACCCGAGGTTCCTACCTGGTCTACAACTTCGGCCCCGGACATCCCGCGCCAATGCTCAACGCCGGCGGCAGCTGGTACGAGATGGACAACGGCGGCCATTTGATGATCATCAAGAACGCGGCGGGACGCCTCTCTCCCCATCTGCTGGTGGATACCCACCGCGGTGATCAGGCCCGCTGCGAGAACAACCCCGGCGCGCGCACCGCGGAAGGACTCTGGCAAGCCTCGGAGCTCTACGCGCCGCTGCAGGCCTGGCAGCGGATGGGCCAGCCGACCATCGCGATCAACGCCAACTTCTTTGACGTCCGCGGACAAAAGGGCGGCTCATGGCGCCAGACCGGGTGCAGCTCACCGTTGGGCGCCTTCGTCGACAACACCGAGGGGCAGGGTCGCGCCAACCAGGCGGTCACCGGTACCGTCGCCTACCCGGGCAAGCAGGGTCTGTCCGGTGGGGGTGAAAGCTGGAGCGCGCTGTCGACGATGATCCTGCCGTCCGGTGGGGCGCCATATGTGGTGTGGCCCAAGACAAAGAGCGACTACGACGCCGCCACCCCGGTGGTCGCCGACCTGCTCAACAAGAACGAGAAGTTCGTCGCCGTGTCCGGCATCGGGCTGTTGGCGCCCGGCAACACCGGACAGCTGCACGACGGCGGGCCCAGCGCGGCCCGAACGGCCTTGGCCTATTCCAGGCAAAAGGACGAGATGTACATCTTCGAAGGCGGCAACTACACCCCGGACAACATGCAGGACCTGTTCCGCGGTCTGGGCAGTGACAACGCCGTGCTGCTCGACGGCGGCGGCTCTTCGGCGATCGTGCTGCGCCGCGATACCGGTGGCATGTGGGCCGGCGCGGGATCGCCACACGGATCGTGCGACACCCGGCAAGTGCTCTGCGATTCGCACGAGCGGGCGCTGCCCAGCTGGTTGGCATTCAACTAGCAAGGGGCGCAGTGCTTTTCGCTGCCGGGGGACCGAAGCGGAAGATCAGCAGGCTCGTCGCGATCACCGCCGCGGTGACCACGAATACCGGGGCGATCACGTATCTCGACATCGTCGCCCCGAAAAAGGCGCCGGTGCACATGGTGGCGACGACGCCGATCCGCAACCTCTGACGCTCTCCGGTGCCACCGGCCAGGCGGCTGTCCAGCCCGAAGCTCACGATCGTCGACGTCAGCACCGTGGTGGAGAGCTCTTGAATGCCGAACTGGCGCGCGCTGGAGTGTTGTAACCCGAATGTCACCGCGA
>DASTKA010000177.1:0-3117 GCA_035716165.1 Mycobacterium sp.
CACGCTGGGCCGCGGCGGTTCGGACACCACCGCGGTGGCGCTGGCCGCGGCGCTGCGCGCGGATGTCTGCGAGATCTACACCGACGTCGACGGCATCTTCAGTGCCGACCCCAGGATCGTGCACAACGCCCGCAAGCTGGATACGGTCACCTTCGAAGAAATGCTCGAGATGGCGGCTTGCGGCGCCAAGGTTTTGATGTTGCGCTGCGTGGAATACGCGCGCCGCTACAACATCCCGGTGCACGTCCGATCGTCGTATTCGGAAAACTTGGGCACCGTCGTCGTCGGATCGATCAAGGACATAGCCATGGAAGACCCCATCCTGACCGGAGTCGCGCACGACCGCAGCGAGGCCAAGGTGACCGTCGTCGGCATTCCCGACATCCCCGGATACGCCGCTCGCGTCTTCCGGGGGCTCGCCGATGCCGACGTGAACATCGACATGGTGTTGCAGAACGTCTCCAAGGTCGAGGACGGCAAGACCGACATCACCTTCACCTGCTCACGCGACAGCGGCCCCACCGCGGTGGCCAAGCTCGACGCGCTCAAGAACGAGATCGGGTTCAGCCAGCTGCTTTACGACGACCACGTCGGCAAGGTGTCGCTGGTCGGGGCGGGCATGCGCAGCCATCCGGGCGTCACCGCCACGTTCTGTGAGGCCCTGGCCGAGGTGGGCGTCAACATCGAGCTGATCTCCACCTCCGAGATCCGCATCTCGGTGCTGTGCCGCGACACTGAACTAGACAAGGCCGTCGTGGCGTTGCACGAGGCGTTCAAGCTCGGCGGCGAAGAGTCGGCGAGGGTGTATGCGGGAACGGGCAGATAGATGGTTTCCATCGGAGTTGTAGGCGCCACCGGCCAGGTCGGCCAGGTGATGCGCAGGTTGCTCGACGAGCGGGACTTTCCCGCCACGTCGGTGCGGTTTTTCGCGTCGGCACGCTCGCAGGGCCGCAAGCTGGGATTCCGCGGCCAGGAGATCGAGGTGGAAGACGCCGCGACGGCGGACCCGAGCGGCCTGGACATCGCGTTGTTCTCCGCCGGCAAGACGATGTCGCTGGTCCAGGCGCCGCGATTCGCCGCGGCCGGGGTGACGGTGATCGACAACTCGTCGGCCTGGCGCAAGGACCCCGACGTGCCGCTGGTGGTGTCCGAGGTGAACTTCGACCGGGACGCCGCCAACCGGCCGAAGGGCATCATCGCCAACCCGAACTGCACCACGATGGCCGCCATGCCGGTGCTCAAGGTGCTGCACGAGGAGGCCGGGCTGCAACGCCTGGTGGTGTCCAGCTACCAGGCGGTGTCCGGCAGCGGAATCGCCGGGGTCGAGGAGCTGGCCACCCAGGCGCGCGCCGCCATCGACGGCGCCGAACAGCTGGTGCACGACGGCGGCGCCGTGCAGTTCCCCGCGCCCAAGACCTACGTCGCGCCGATCGCCTTCAACGTGATCCCGTTGGCCGGCTCGCTGGTGGACGACGACTCCGGGGAGACAGACGAGGACCAGAAGCTGCGCAACGAGAGCCGCAAGATCCTCGGCATCCCCGACTTGGCCGTCAGTGGCACCTGCGTGCGGGTACCGGTGTTCACCGGACACTCGCTGTCGGTCAACGCCGAATTCGCGCGGCCGCTGTCCCCGGAGCGGGCCCGCGAGCTGCTCGACGGTGCGCCCGGCGTCAAGGTGGTCGACGTGCCGACCCCATTGGCGGCCGCGGGCGTCGATGAATCCCTGGTCGGCCGGATCCGGCGCGACCCCGGAGTGCCTGATGGCCGCGGCCTGGCGTTGTTCATCTCCGGCGACAACCTGCGCAAGGGTGCGGCGCTGAACACCATCCAGATCGCCGAGCTGCTGGCCGCCCGGCTGTGACAAGCGGGTGAACACCACCCACACTCGCCTGGGCGCACGGTGCTCACTGTTCGCCGCGATGGCAGTGTGTTTGCTTGTGCCGCAATGGATTAGCGTTGCGCACGCCGACCCGCCGGCGCCGGCCCCCGAGCCGGTCCTGCAGCCACTGGCGCCCGGTCAGGTGTTGCGGATCGGTCCCACCGCCGGTACCGGCACCCCAACGGGGGATTACGGCATCGGCGCGACCGACCTGTGTGAGTTCGTCGAGTTCCCCGCCGAGTTGCTCCAGGTTTGCGGAGACAGCTTCGCCGGCCAGGGCGTCGGCTTCGGTGGTTGGCATGCACCCGTCGCGTTGCGCGTCGACACCTCGTCCGTCGACGACCCCGGCGGGGTGCGCTACACCGGGGTCACCGGCGTGAACAAGCCGCTGCTGGCGGACCCCGCGCCGCCGGGAGTCTCGCAGCTACCCGCCGGGGTGGTGCAGATCAACCGGCGCAACTACCTGATGGTGACGACGACGAAAAACCTTGAGCCGCAGACCTCCCGGCTGGTGACCGCAGAACCGGCGCGGGCGGGCTGGCAGACCATCCCTGGATCGAAGCGGCCCGCGTCGTATCAGGGTGGCACGCAGACGCAGATCAGCGGGTACTACGACCCCATTCCCACCCCGGAATCACCGAGCGGGTGGGTCTATATCGTCGCCGACAGTTTCACCCGCCGGGACCCGGTGGTTCTCTACCGGACGGCGCCGCAAACGTTCACCGACCGGTCGCGGTGGCAGGGTTGGGCGGCCGGTCCGCAAGGGGGCTGGGGTAAGCCGCCGACGCCGCTGTGGCCGGACGCGGTGGGCGAGATATGCATTCGGCAGATCGACGGCAAGGCCGTGCTGTCCTATTTCAATGCCGTCACGGGCAACATGGAGGTCCGCGTCGCCGACGACCCGACCAGCCTGGGCGACGCGCCGGTCACCACGGTGGTGCAGCACGACGAATGGCCGGAGCCGGCGGAAAGCCTGCCATCGCCTTACGACAACCGGCTCGCACAACCCTATGGCGGCTACATCTCACCCGGTTCGACGCTCGACGAGCTGCGGATCTTCGTGAGCCAGTGGGACACTCGGGCGCGCGTTGCCGCGCCGTACCGGGTGATCCAGTTCGCGGTCAATCCGTTCAGACCCGAGTAGCGGCCTTTCGGGACTCTCAAATTTGGTCTCTTACGAGAAACCTGCGTCATGGGCGGGTGAAATGAACTCGGCGTGGATTCTTTGGAGGACGAGA
>DASTKA010000178.1:0-10583 GCA_035716165.1 Mycobacterium sp.
GGTGAACACGTGCGGCGTCTTGAGGCCGGTCATCATCTGCTTCACCTGGTCGAATTGCTCCGGGCTGGACAGGTGGGTGAGGTCCCCGGTGTGGATGACGAAGTCCGGCGTGTAACCGAGGTTGTTGACCTGATCGATCGCGTGACTGAACGTTGCGGCGACGTCCGGGTTGGGCGCACCGGTGAAACCGAGGTGACTGTCGCTGATTTGGGCGAATCGCAGGGTCGGCCGGCCCGCCGTGTGCTGAGCCGCCGCCTCACCGGCGACATGGGAGATGACCTCGCCACCGGCCACGGCGAGCCCGACGGCCGCACCGAACCATGCCGTGTGCCGGATGAGCTGGCGGCGGGTCATGCCGTTCTCGCCGGCGCTAGTCATGCGGCTCATCCCGTCACCACCACGGTTCCGTGCATCATCGGGTGGATCGAGCACACGTAGTCGAACGTCCCGGCGGCGGAGAAGGTGTGGGTGAAGGTGCCCCCCGTCCCCATGCCGGGCGAGTGAAACGAGCCGTCGCTCGCGGCCACCGTGTGGGGCTCCTCGTCACGGTTGGTCCACGTGACGGTGGTGCCGGCGGTGACGGTCAGCGAGGCGGGCTCGAATGCGAAGCCGTCGATGGTGACCTGGTTGCCCCGCACGGGAGCCGCCGGCGCGGTGACCGACAGTCCGGTGGTGGGCGTGGCGGTGGTCGCCACCGGCCGTGACTGGGAGCAACCGGCCAACAGCAACACACCCACAGCCGGCACCGCCACCAGATGCCTTCCAAGCAACCCGATATCCATGCCCGAAGATATGACGGGGGGTTACACCGCTCAGGCCGGGCGTTCGGTGTGCGGCGGGGCGAACACCTCGATGCCCCCGTTCACCTCTCGAACCATCAACGCGGGCAATGGCTTCGGCGCGATCGGCAATTGGTGGTTGAGCACCTGCCCGCTGGGTGAGAACGACGTGGTGTGGCACGGGCAGCGCAGCGTGTCATCGGGTGCGTCGAACCACAGTTTGCAGCCCTGATGGGTGCACACCCCGGAGACGGCCTGGACTTTTCCGTCGACGCGACGGACGAATCCGCTCACCGGGCCGAGGTCGAAGGCGTGCATCGCGCCGTCGGGCACATCCGAGCTGGCCGCGACGCGCTGCCAGCTGCCCTCGTTGGGCGTGAGTTGCCCGGCGGCGGTCTCGGGGGTGCGACCGTCGCCGGAGCGGCCGAGGATCAGGGCGCGATCGACGGAGACCGCGGCGACCGCAGCGGTTGCGGCGGCCGACGTACCGACGATGACCTGGCGGCGCGTGCTGCCGCCGCCCCGCGCCGTTTCCGGTGGCGCGCCGGACATCTGTTCGGCGAGACGCCGGTGCAGATCGGTGACGAATTCCTGGCGCGGCGCGTCACCGCCCTCGCGAGCCGCGCGCAGCTCGATCGCCGTGCGCAGTTGCGCCGCCTCGAAGTCGTCGGGCGCGAACGGCCGGGGCCGGCGGCCCCGCAACAGATCGTCGACATAACGTCGCAACCCTCGCGCATTCATGGCTGGCCCCCGTCGTTGACCTGCGCCGCCAGCCGCAGGGCGCGGTGCTGGAGCACTTTGGCATTGGCCACGCTGATCCCGAGCTCCGCGGCTGACTCCTTGATCGAATTACCCCGCAGGAAGCGCGATTCCAGAATCTGGCGATAGCGGTCCGGCAGGCTGTCCAGAACCCGGGCAACACGCTGCGGCGCCGTGCTGATTGCGTCCTGATCCTCGGCCGGTTCTTCGATGTCCTCGATCGAAGTTATCTCGCGTCCCAACGTCTCGCGCCAGTGCGCGGCCAGCACCGTCCTGGCCGTCGCCCGCAGATACGCACGCACCTCGGCGGCGCTCGCGGTCAGCCGCAGCGGCCGCAGCGCGGCCAGGAACACCTCGGCCGTGAGGTCTTCGGCGTCGGTCTGGTTGCCGACGCGCGCGAACAGCGTGCGGTACACCCAGGTCACGTTGTCGGAGTACACGGCTTCCCAGCTCGGGTAGCCCGCATCGGTGTCGGGCACCGCGCGCAGGGGTCGCGGGCCGACGGGTTCGTTTCTTGCCGCCACATGCCTCCTTCACCCGATGAATATCGACTCGGGTTACACGTGTCAGGGCGCAGCCAGTGCGGCCTGCTCGACCAGGAGCTGGTCGAGCTTGGTGGCGGTGGCCGAGAAGGCGGACTTGGCGATGCTCAGTATCCGCTCGCGCACGCGGGGCTTCGCCGTCGCCGACGGCAGCAGGTGGCCGATCAGATGACCGAACAGGTCCAGGCGCGCCGCCGACAACCACGACATCAGCTCCGGGTCGTCGAACCAGCGCAGTTGATTGGTGTAGTCGGCCTGCGCGAGCCGCAACCAGTCGAGGTCGGTGTCCGGATGCGGCAGGGGCACGCAGAGCCGGTTTTTCACGGCGTCGTCACGATATGCGGCTTCGACGTGGGCGATCAGCGCGGCGCTGAAGATCTGCTGGCAGCCGCGCACGCTTTGCAGCGTGATCCTTCCCGTTTCGAAAATTGTTGTGGCGGGCCGCTTTTCGGCGCCGTCCGCGGTGCAATCGACGTAAAGTTCGTAGCCGCTGACCGCCCGGGTGCCGCCGTCGAGGACCATCCTGTCCGCCTCGATGGCCAGGAGGTGGCCCATGCGCACCACGTCGGTGATGCGGCGCAGCTGCTCGAGTTCGAGGCGGGTGACGGTCGCGCAGCGATACATGGCGGGCCGGATCGCCGGATCGATCCGCAACAGCACGCCGGCGTCCTCGAGACGCGCCAACAGGTCCTGTGCCGAAGCCGCGTCGTTGATCGCGCGCAGCTGTGCGGTGAAGCTCGCCTTGAGCTTGTCGGCGAACAACGAGCCGGGCTGCATCGTCTCGCGGTCCAGCAGCCAGGAATCGCGGGGCATGATCCAGGTCAGCCGATCCGGCCCGACGCCGTGACCGAGCAGCCACAGGCAGGTGTCGATGCCGGTCTTGCCCGCCCCGACGACGACGTAGCGCCGGTGCGGGCCGCGCCGGGGCAGATCGTTGGGCGGGACGCAGTCGACGCCGTCGGCGACCTCGTACGGCGCGCGGCGCATCGCCGGAACCGTGACCCGCATGTAGGTGCCGTCGACGACGCGGCACCTCACGGCCACGGTGTGGTCGGCGCCGGCCAGCGTGCGAAACCGGCCGTCGCCGGAGTATTCGCTCATCGGGAAGTAGCTCACCCGCCCGGTCGGCAACCACTCCCGGCGCATGATGCGGTCGTAGTACGCGCAGATCTCGCCGGCGGTCGCCAGCTCGTAAAGGCCGCGGTTCCAACCCACTTGGTCGACGGTGTCGCTGCCCAGCCGCGACGAGTTGACGCCATAGAACGCCGAGGGCTGATGCAGCCGCACGAACGGGTACGCCATGGTCCAGTGCCCACCGGGCGCATGGTGGCGGTCCACCACCACGACGCGGGCCTCCGTCTCGGAGACCAGCGTGTCGATGAACGCCATGCCCATGGCGCCCGCCCCGACCACCAGGTAGTCGGCCTCGATGGTGCGCATCAGCTGTCAGGCTAGCCCGGCGCCCACCTTGCCAAGGTCCGAACCTGGTTACTAGGATATGCAAGTATCCGCTCAAGCGCCGTCAACCACACTCCGAGGGCCTCATGACCACACAGATTCCGCACTTCATCGACGGGCAGCGCACCGCCGGCCAGTCCGGCCGCAGCGCCGACGTCTTCGACCCGAGCACCGGGAGCGTCCAGGCGACGGTGCCGATGGCCGGCCAGGCCGACATCGATTCGGCGGTGGCGTCGGCCGTCGAGGCCCAAAAGGGCTGGGCCGCAACCAATCCCCAGCGTCGCGCCCGGGTGATGATGCGCTTCATCGAGCTGGTCAACCAGCACGACGACGAGCTGGCCGAGCTGCTGTCGCGCGAGCACGGCAAGACCCTGGCCGACGCCAAGGGCGACATCCAGCGGGGCATCGAGGTCATCGAGTTCTGCATCGGCATCCCGCACCTGCTCAAGGGCGAGTACAGCGAGGGGGCCGGACCCGGCATCGACGTCTACTCGCTGCGCCAGCCGCTGGGCGTGGTCGCCGGCATCACCCCGTTCAACTTCCCGGCGATGATCCCGCTGTGGAAGGCGGGACCCGCGCTGGCCTGTGGAAACGCCTTCGTGCTCAAGCCGAGCGAGCGTGACCCGTCGGTTCCGGTTCGACTGGCCGAGCTGTTCATCGAGGCCGGCCTGCCGCCCGGTGTGTTCCAGGTCGTGCACGGCGACAAGGAGGCCGTCGACGCCATCCTGAACCACCCCGACATCCAGGCGGTCGGGTTCGTCGGCAGCTCCGACATCGCCCAGTACATCTATGCCGGGGCCGCGGCCACCGGCAAGCGCTCGCAGTGCTTCGGCGGCGCGAAGAACCACATGATCGTGATGCCCGACGCCGACCTGGACCAGGCCGTCGACGCCCTGATCGGCGCCGGGTACGGCAGCGCCGGCGAGCGCTGCATGGCGATCAGCGTCGCGGTGCCCGTCGGCGACCAGACCGCCGACCGGCTGCGCGCCCGGCTCATCGAGCGCATCAACAATCTGCGCGTCGGCCACAGCCTGGACCCCAAGGCCGACTACGGTCCGCTGGTGACCGAGGCCGCTTTGGCGCGGGTGCGCGACTACATCAGCCAGGGTGTCGACGCGGGGGCCGAACTGGTCATCGACGGCCGCGAACGCGCCAGCGACGACCTGACTTTCGGCGACGCCAACCTCGAGGGCGGGTTCTTCATCGGCCCCACCCTGTTCGACCATGTCACCCCCGACATGTCGATCTACACCGACGAGATCTTCGGGCCCGTGCTGTGCATCGTGCGCGCGCATGACTACGAAGAGGCGCTGCGGCTGCCGTCCGAGCACGAATACGGCAACGGCGTCGCGGTTTTCACCCGTGACGGAGACGCCGCCCGCGACTTCGTCGCCCGCGTGCAGGTCGGCATGGTCGGTGTCAACGTGCCGATCCCGGTGCCGGTGGCCTACCACACCTTCGGCGGCTGGAAGCGTTCCGGCTTCGGCGACCTCAACCAGCACGGCCCCTCGTCGATCATGTTCTACACCAAGACCAAGACCGTGACGTCGCGGTGGCCGTCCGGCATCAAGGACGGCGCCGAGTTCGTCATCCCCACAATGGATTAGGGTCGCCATGTTCACCCTCGACGACGACGAACGCGTGATCACCGAGACGGCCGCCGCGTTCGCCGCCAAACGCCTCGCCCCGCACGCCCTGGAATGGGATGCGGCCAAACATTTCCCGGTCGACGTGCTGCGCGAATCCGCCGAGCTGGGCATGGCGGCGATCTACTGCCGCGAGGACGTCGGCGGCAGCGGGCTGCGCCGGCTCGACGGGGTCCGCATCTTCGAGCAGTTGGCCATCGCCGACCCGACCACCGCCGCGTTCCTGTCCATTCACAACATGTGCGCGTGGATGATCGACACCTTCGGCACCGCCGAGCAGCGCAAGGAGTGGGTCCCGCGGCTGGCGTCGATGGACGTCATCGCCAGCTACTGCCTCACCGAACCCGGCGCCGGTTCCGACGCCAGCGCGCTGAGCACCCGCGCCGTCCGACAGGGCGGTGATTACGTCCTCGACGGCGTCAAGCAGTTCATCTCCGGCGCGGGGGCTTCCGACGTCTATGTGGTGATGGCCCGCACCGGCAGCGAGGGCCCGCGCGGCATTTCGGCCTTCGTCGTCGAAAAGGGCACTCCCGGGCTGAGTTTCGGCTCGCTCGAAGAGAAGATGGGCTGGCATGCCCAGCCCACCGCCCAGGTGATCATGGAGGGGGTCCGGGTGCCGGCCGAGGCGATGCTGGGCGGCGCGGACGGCGAGGGCGCCGGATTCGGCATCGCGATGAACGGCCTCAACGGCGGCCGGCTCAACATCGCCGCGTGCTCGCTGGGCGGCGCCCAGGCCGCCGCGGACAAGGCGGGAGCCTACGTTCGCGATCGGCAGGCATTCGGGTCGTCGCTGCTCGACGAGCCGACCATCCGGTTCACCCTGGCCGACATGGCCACCGGGCTCGAGACATCGCGAATGATGTTGTGGCGTGCCGCCAATGCGTTGGACGCCGACGATCCCGACAAGGTCGAGCTGTGCGCGATGGCCAAGCGCTACGTCACCGACACCTGCTTCGAGGTGGCCGACAAGGCTTTGCAGCTGCACGGCGGCTACGGCTATCTGCGCGAGTATGGTCTGGAAAAGATCGTGCGCGACCTGCGGGTGCACCGAATCCTGGAAGGGACCAACGAAATCATGCGAGTGGTCATCGGCCGGGCCGAAGCCGCACGGGTCCGCGCAACCGCATAGAAAGGTCTGCAGATGACCGAGCACCTGACGGTGGCCTTCCTGGGCCTGGGCCACATGGGCGGGCCCATGGCGACGAATCTCGTTGCGGCCAACCACGCGGTGCGCGGATTCGATCCCGTGCCGGCGGCACTGTCCGCGGCGGTCGAGGCCGGGGTCACCGGATTCGACAGCGCCGCCGACGCGGTGGCCGGCTCGGACGTGGTCATCACCATGCTGCCCAACGGGGAGCTGGTCAAACGCTGCTACGCGGACGTCCTGCCCGCCGCGCGACCCGGCGCGCTGTTCATCGACAGCTCCACGATCTCGGTCAACGATGCCCGCGAGGTGCATGCGCTGGCGGAGTCGAACGGCGTCGCGCAGGTGGACGCGCCCGTGTCGGGCGGGGTGAAGGGTGCCGTCGCCGGGACGCTGGCGTTCATGGTGGGCGGTGACGAGGAAGCCCTGCAACGGGCGCGGCCGGTGCTGGAACCCATGGCGGGCAAGATCATTCACTGCGGTGCGGCCGGCGCCGGCCAGGCCGCCAAGGTGTGCAACAACATGGTGCTGGCGGTGCAGCAGATCGCGATCGGCGAGGCGTTCATCCTGGCCGAGAGGCTCGGGTTGTCCGCCCAGTCCCTGTTCGATGTCATCACCGGAGCGACCGGCAACTGCTGGGCCGTGCACACCAATTGCCCTGTGCCCGGACCGGTTCCGACGTCGCCGGCCAACAACGACTTCAAGCCCGGCTTCGCCACCGCGCTGATGAACAAGGATCTGGGCCTGGCGATGGACGCGGTGTCCTCCAGCGGCTCGGCGGCGCCGCTGGGCACACACGCCGCCGAGATCTACGCGAAATTCGCGGCCGACCACGCCGACAAGGACTTCAGCGCGGTCATCGAGATGCTGCGCGGCAGCTGAGGATTCCAGTCAGAAGTCACCGGCGTTGCGCCGCAACGTCTCAATGCACGACGCCAGATTGTGCGATTCGGCGTCGGTCATCCCGATGTCGGCGAACACCTGCTTGTTGAGCGTGACGGTGGCGTCCTCGACCGTGGAGCGGCCCAAATCGGTGATCTGCACCAGCGTGGTGCGCCCGTCGGTGGGATGGGGTACCCGCTGCACCAGACCGTCGGCCTCGAGGCGGCGGATCGCGTGGGTCACGCTGGTGACGTGGACCTGCAGCCGGTCGGAGGCCTTGGTGATGGGCAGCGCCCCGGTGCGGCTGAATGCCAACAGCCGCAGCAATTCAAACCGCGAGAAGCTCAGGTCGTAGGGGCGCAGCGCGGTCTCGACGCGGGCCAGCAGGATCTGGTGCGCTCGCATCACCGAGGTCACCGCCACCATCCCCGGCACGACATCCGCCCACCCGGCGCGCTCCCAATTGGCGCGCGCCGCGGCGATCGGATCACGCTTGTCCGGTCGTGATTGAGCCACGCCCCTTCTTACCGCACTTGCCGCCGGGGCGTGGCCTTTCCCAACGCCGACAGCACCGCCGTGGTCGACGCGCGGCTGCCCACGGTAATCCGCGCGCCACCGTCCGCGTAATACCGGACCCGCGGCCCGCTGTCGCCGAAAACCTCACGCCACGGCCGACACTGCCGGCCGCTGGAAGGCAGATACATGAAATTCGCATGCGCGTCGGTCGTGTGAATCCCCAGCGCGCCCAGGCGCATCCGGAGCTTGCGGCGTTCGGCGGTGATCAACCGGATCCGTCGCAGCAGTTCGTCTTCCGCGGCGTAGGACGCCGCGACCGCAAGCAGACTGGTGATCGCGATGCCGAACGGCAGCTGCTGAGACCACAGCGTCCCTGCCAGCTCAGCGGAGGCCACCGCGTAACCGATCCGCAGCCCCGCCAGGCCGTAGGCCTTGGAGAAGGTCCGCACCACCACGACGTTGGGAAAACGCGCGACCAATGCCGCTAGGTCGAAACGATGCTCGGCGGCGGTGAATTCGATATAGGCCTCGTCGAGCAGCACGACGGTGTCCCGTGGCACCCGGCGGAGAAACCGCAGAACGGCGGCCACGGGCTCGATCGTGCCGGTCGGGTTGTGCGGCCGGCACACCACCACCACGCGGGCCTGTGCGGCCGCATCGGCCAGCGCGTCGAGGTCGTTGTGGCCGCGTTCGTCCAGCGGAACGAGCGACGGCGTCAGCCGGGCCATCTGCGCGACGATCGGATAACCGTCGAACGTCGGCGATGCCATCACCATCGTGTCGCCCGGCGCGGTCAGCGCCTGCAGGGCCTGCAACACGACGCCCGTCGCCCCCGCGCCCAGCACCACCCGCTCGGCCGGCATGCCGATGTGCGCGGCGATCAGGTGACGCAACCGCTCGGGCAAGAACTCCGGATACCGATTCGCCACGCCGACAGACCGGATCAATGCCGAACGTACCGCGGGCAGCGGCGGAAACGGGTTCTCGTTGAGCGACAGGGCAAATGGGTCCACCGCGTCGGGTAGCTCAGCGCAGATCCCACCGGCCGTCGTGTCCGGGTGCATCAGTTTCGCCCGCCCCAACGCACCGCCGCGGCTCCGGCGAAGTCCCCGGCATGCGCGAATGCCGCCATCATGACCACGTCCCCGGCCGCGAGCTGACCGTCGGATATCGCGCGGTCCAGATTGATCGGGATCCCGGCGCCGAACAGGTTGCCGCACTCGTCAAACGTGTCGCGATGCTTCGATTTGGGCAGCTCGAGTGCATCACGCCAATTGCGCAGGAACGCCCGGTTCGGCTGGTTGGTGACCAGCAGGTCGATGTCCTTGGCGGCCAACCCGATTCGATCGCACACCGCCAGCGCCACCTCGGGGACCTGCCGGTTGCCGCGGGCCAGCACCTTGGTGATCTTGCTCTCGGTGAAGCCGATGCTGCCCTCGCCCGGACCGGCCTGCCACCACTTGCGCGGCGGGTCGTAGGAAAGCGTCATTTCGCCCGCGTATTCGCCGTACGTGCGGCACTCGATATCCAGGATGGGTGACTGTTCGCTCACCGCGACCAGCCCCACCGCGGCCCCGTCGCCGGGCACCGCCGACTGCGCCTTGCGGCGGATCGTGGGTTGATCGAAGAATTGGCCGGCCGCGTTCTGCGCGATCGCGATGAGCGCGGTGCGCCCTTCGCCGGCCGCCAGCAGTTTGCGGGCCACGTTGAGCGCCAACACAAATGCGCCGCAGCCACCGTTGTTCAGGTCGAGCACCCAGGACGGCCGCATGCCCAGCCGATGCGCGATGCCACCGCCCTGGCCGTAGAACGCCATGTCGGGCACCTGGGTGTGGGTGATCAGCACGTCGGCGCCCTCGACGGCGTCGTGGCCGTGCCGCTCGATCAGGCCCCGGGCGGCGCGTTCGATCATGTCGATGGAACTCTCGTCCGGGGCGACGTGATGGCGAAACTTCGGCGCGCGGAACATCACGTTGTCACGCAGATCGTCGGATTCGGCGAATCGCGCGTAGTAGTCGGCGGGGATCGGCTCGCCCGGCAGATACGTGGAGACGTCGATCAGGCTGACGCTCGGCTGACCCATGGCGCCCTCATCTCATCCATCCGGGCGTCACCGGCAGCCCGTTGCGGTGGCGGTATTCGGCGATCGCCTTGAGATTGCGCATCTCCAGCAGATGGCCGGCGCCGAACATGTCCCAGAAGTCGCCGACCCATACCGGACGTTGCGCGGGCGCGGTCTCCGGATACGGATTGCGGTCATAGAACGGGTGGTGGCAATTGGTCCACAGCACAACGGATCCCGGCTTGTCGAGGACGGTCTGGGCGTCGACGACGCGCATCAGGTAGATCATCCACAGGTGCTTGCCCTGATCCCAGGCGCAGTGGTAGTCGACGGTCCGCGCCTGCGCGTTGGTGACGGTACGGGTGTAGATCTCGGTTTCCGAGCCGAGCCGGTCGTGGGCCAGCCACAACCCGGGTTCTTCGGTAGGGGTGAACCCGCGCAGGCTGTACGTCCACTCCTCCAGGCTGCGGGTGTCGGCCATGTACTCGTACAGTTCGTCGGGCGGACAGTCCACGTAGTCGTTGACCGTGCAGTACTGCCCGAAGACCTGATCGTGCGGGTACACCGACCGCATCATGTCCATGATGATCGGTGTGGCCTTCTCCCTGGGGCTCGTTTCGATGCGGGTGACCCCGTCGATCAGGTCGGGGATGCCCTCAAGCGCTGGCAGCGACATTGGTCCGGTTCTCCTTGTCAAGCGAAATCTGTTCCACGGCAGTGGATCTGATGGGTGTGAGGAACGGCGCAAACGGCGGGATCTCGTCGGCGGCGCACTCGACGCTGACCACCGCGGGA
>DASTKA010000179.1:0-2486 GCA_035716165.1 Mycobacterium sp.
CACACCACGAATCATGAGGCCCGTGCCCGTTCTCAGACCCGGCCAGTCAACGGTGTAGACGTACCGGTACCACGGGTTCTTTGCGAAGACCCCCATATGTCTAGCTGTCCGCGCATCAGCCAGCGGAAGTGTCCGGTCATCGAGTTCCATCGGATCCCCGAATCCAGAGGGTTACGTATCAGAACCTCGGCCCTCTGCCAGCCTCTGGCGCAGACTCCTCGGCCGTATATCGGGCCAGTTCTGTTCGATGTACTCCAGACACGCAGCGCGGTCCGCTTCGCCATAAACCACCCGCCAGCCGGCTGGAACGTCGGCGAAGGTCGGCCACAGGCTGTGTTGCTCCTCGTCGTTGACCAAGACGAAGAAGCTGCCGTTGTCGTCGTCGAACGGATTGACGCTCACTGTTCTCCATACCGTGTAGTCGAGTAACTGAAACTGCTCTCGGCAGCATAGTGGAGGCCACCACGATGAGTGCGGGATCTCCAAAAGTGTTCGCGCAACGCACGGAAGACCCGCGACGCCGTCGACGGGGCCGGTCGGCGCGAATTCTGACCTGTGCCGGGCTTCCGCACAACATCACGATTCGGTCACGAATGCCGGCAATCGCGCGTAGCGTTCGGCACGAACCTAATACCGTTGGCCCCTGCCGTTTAGGCCGATGACGTGCGCAAATCCCCTCATTCGGGCAGGGCTCGATCAGCGCAGACGCAGGCAGCCTGGCTTGTCCGAGGAGCTGCTGGTCTTGAGTTGAGCGGCGGGCAGGCTACGTAGTCGTTGCTGTGGGAGGGCGTTATGGCTTCATCCGGAACGATCGAAGATGGTGTACACGGCTCGGGGGCGGCGGATTATTCGCCGACCGCGTGCACTGTCCCGGTCACTCCGGTTGCCATCATCGGCATGTCCTGCCGACTTCCCGGGGGCATCGACTCACCCGAGCGCTTGTGGGAGGCGTTGCTGCGCGGCGACGACCTGATCACCGAAATTCCACCCGATCGCTGGGACGTCGATGAGTACTACGACCCCGAGCCGGGGGTGCCGGGGCGGTCGGTGTCGAAGTGGGGCGCGTTCCTCGACGACGTCGGCGGCTTCGATTCCGAGTTCTTCGGAATCAATGAGCGCGAGGCCACCGCGATGGACCCACAGCACCGCCTGCTGCTGGAAACCTCCTGGGAGGCGGTGGAACACGCGGGTCTGAGCCCGGCAAGGTTAGCCGGCTCGCGGACCGGTGTGTATGTGGGGCTGACGCATGACGACTACATACTGGTGGCCGCGGATGCCCACGCCTTGGAGGGCGCCTACGGATTTTTGGGCAACAACTACAGCATGGCGTCCGGGCGGATCGCCTACGCCATGGACCTGCACGGCCCCGCGATAACGCTGGATACCGCCTGCTCGTCCGGACTGGTCAGTGTGCACCTGGCATGTCGCAGCCTGCACGAGAGCGAATGCGATATGGCGCTGGCGGGCGGCGTTTCGGTGTCGCTGGATCCGCGGAAATCCGCCGCCGGATCGGCAGGCGGCATGCTGTCCCCAACCGGGCACTGCCACGCGTTCGACGTCGCCGCGGACGGGTTCACGGTCGGCGAAGGCAGCGTGATGCTGTTGCTCAAGCGGTTACCGGATGCCGTGCGCGACGGTGACCGGATCCTGGCCGTGGTGCGCGGCACGGCCCTGAACAATGACGGCCGTACGGTGACCGTCACCACCCCATCGCTGGCCTCGCAAGCCGCGGCCTATCGGGCCGCGTTGGCCGCAGGGGGCGTGGACCCGAGCACCGTCGGCATGGTCGAGGCGCACGGCACCGGCACCCCGGTAGGTGACCCGGTCGAATACGCCAGCCTGGCAGAGGTCTACGGGGTCGAGGGTCCGTGTGCGCTCGGCTCGGCGAAGGCCAATTTCGGGCATAACCAGTCGACATCGGGAACATTGGGCGTCATGAAGGCGGTCCTGGCCCTTCAGCATGGTGTGGTTCCCCAGAACCTGCACTTCTCCCGCCTGCCCGATGAGCTCGCCCGTATCGAGACGAATCTCTTTGTGCCATTGGCAAATACACCGTGGCCGACCAACGGTCATCAAGCGCCGCGGCGGGCGGCGGTGTCGTCGTACGGGTTCTCGGGAACCAACGCCCACGCCATTTTGGAGCAAGCCCCCCCGGCCCCGGAGACCACGGCGCAACAGGCCGAAAATGCCGACGCGGCCAGCACGGAACCGCTGGTGTTCCCGCTGTCGTCCACCTCGAGCGACGAACTGCGCCAGACCGCGGCACGGCTCGCCGACTGGGTCCCAGCGCACGACAACGTGGCGTTGTCGGACCTCGCCTACACCCTTGCGTGCCGCCGCGGGCACCGACCGATCCGCACCGCGGTCATCGCCGGCACCCGCGAGGAGTTGACCGCGCGGTTGCGCGAGGTCGCCGAAGGTGACACTACTTATCCGGCGGCGCCCGGCCAGGACGACCGCGGTCCGGTGTGGGTGTTCTCCGGACA
>DASTKA010000180.1:0-2458 GCA_035716165.1 Mycobacterium sp.
CCCAGTGCCGCCACTGCCGCGATGAGCGCCGTGCGGCCGCAGGAACTGGGCAAGGCGTCCGGCGCCAACAGCACCATGCAGCGGCTCGGCGCGGTGTTCGGCGTCGCGATCGCGACCACCGTGTTCACCGCCGCCGGCGGAACGGCCGCGCCGGTGTCCTTCCTGGCCGGTTTCCGGCCGGCCCTGACCGTCGTCGCCGCACTGTCCCTGCTGGGTACGTGCACCGCGCTGGCGCTGCGGGGCCGGACCAGGACGGTGGCGCCGGCGCCGACGGCGCAGCTGGCCGAGGTGGCGTGATCCCGCTCGGGCAGGTCCAGGTGGTCACGTCGACCACCTGGACCCGGCCCGAGCTCGCGGCACATGAGCCGAACGGCGCAAACCTACTCGTGAGTATTGCCACCGCCCGGAACGTAAATTATCTTCACGTCCTGGGGTCCGCATCAACGAGGAGGGACTCATGCCAGCCGTGCGACGTCGTCGGCGCACCACTGCCCTCGTGTCCGGGGCGTTGCTTTCCCTTGCCGTTCTCGCCACGCCCACCATCGCCAGCGCCAGCGCGTCGGCCCCGGCCACGGCGCTGCGCGACGTGCTGCTCGTCGGCAACAGCCAGTCCGGCACGGTGAGCTTCCTGGACGGCCACACGTTCGCGAATCGTAACTAGTCAGGTCGTCGGTAGGGCTTGATCGTCTCTGTGGGATGATCATGTTGTGCAGCAGTCCAGTGGTGGCCATCCGTCGTATGACGAGCTTGCCGCCCTGGTCGTCGAGCAGGCGCGGGCGATTGAGGAGTTGCGCGCGGAGAACGCTGAGTTGAAGCGCCGGTTGGGGATGAACTCGACCAACTCGTCCAAGCCGCCCTCGACGGACTCGCCGTTCGCCAAGCCGACCCCGAAGTCGTTGCGGCGCAAGAGCGGACGCAAGCCGGGTGGGCAGCCTGGTCACCCCGGCTCGACGTTGGCGCTGGTCGATAACCCCCACGAGCGCAAACGGCATGAGCCCGGTCCGTGCACCGGCTGCGGCGCCAGCCTCGCGCACGCGCCCGAGGTCGGGATGGAACGCCGTCAAGTGTTTGACCTGCCGCCGGTCACGGTGCGGGTGACCGAGCACCAGTTGATCGCGCGTCGCTGTGGGTGCGGGACCACCACCCGCGCCACCGCACCCGAGGGCGTGACCGGGCCGGTGTCCTACGGGCCGCGGATCACCGCGATCATCCTTTATCTGTATGTCGGGCAGTTCCTGTCCAAGAAGCGCACCGCCCAGGCGCTGGCCGAACTGTTCGGCGCTCCTGTCTCCGAAGGCGCCGTGGCGAGCATGACCCGGCGGGCGGCCGGCGGGCTGGGCGAGTTCTGCGCCCAGCTCGGTGACCGGATCGCCGCCGCCGAGGTGGCCGGGTTCGACGAGACCGGCCTGCGGGTGGCCGGCAGCCTGCATTGGGTGCACTGCGCCCGCACCGACCGCTACACCCTGATCACCTGCCACCCCAAACGCGGCACCGAGGGCATCGGCGATGCCGGTGTGCTGGGCCGCTTCCGGGGTGTCGCAGTGCACGACGCGTGGGCGCCGTACGACACCTACGCCGATGTCGAGCACCAGTTGTGTTGCGCGCACGCGCTGCGGGAGTTGGCCGGCGTGGCCGACACCGCGCCAGCGGATGCCGACTGGTGCTGGGCCACCCAAGCCGCCGACGCACTCGTGGCGATGCAGAAGCTGGTGTCCGAGGCCATCGCCGCGGAGGCCGAGGCCATCGACGCTGACGTGCTGGCCGAACAGGTCGGGCTCTACCGCTCGGCGGTGCAGATCGGGATCACCCAGACCGCCGTCCGGTCCAGCGAGACCATGAAGAAGCACAACGCACTCGCGCGCAGGCTGCGTGACCGGCAAGACGACTATCTCCGGTTTACCCGGGACTGGCGGATACCTCCGGACAACAACGGTTCGGAACGCGACATCCGGATGATCAAGCTGCGGCAGAAGGTGTCCGGCTGCTTGCGCACCCTCACCGGAGCCAGGCAGTTCTGCGCGATACGCAGCTATCTGTCCACAGCCGCCAAACACGGCCAGCGTTTCTTCGACGTCCTCGTCATGCTCGCCGAGGGCCGTCCCTGGCTGCCCGCGCTTCACTGACCTGATCAGTTACGACACGCCAATGTCCCAACCGGCGTCCCGGGCGTGTCGTCTCTTGGGGAGGGCGGAGTCCGACTGGGGCTGTCTCGTTGAGTGGTCGACACGCAGTCATGAGGCCGCCATTCCGGGCGTGTCGTCTTGTGGCGGTGGGATCCGGTTGTTGGTGTTTTGTTGAGTGGTCGACTCACCGGTGTGCCGGCCGGCATTTCGGCGTGTTGCCTCCGGGCGTGTCGTCTCCGGGGCCGGCGGCTGCCGGCTTGCTGAGTGGTCGACACGCGGGATGCGAAGTCGGTGACCCGGGCGTGTCGTCTGTTCGATGGCGGTCCGGCCGTGGC
>DASTKA010000181.1:0-9343 GCA_035716165.1 Mycobacterium sp.
GCGGCCGGCCGTCAAGTCCGGCAGCCACTTCTGCTTCTGCTCTTCGGTGCCGAACCGGTAGATGGGCATCGCGCCGAGGCTGGCGCCGGCCTCCAGCGTGATCGCCACCGACTGGTCGACCTTGCCGAGTTCCTCGAGCGCCAGCGACAGCGCGAAGTAATCGCCACCCATGCCGCCGTACTCCTCGGGGAACGGCAGCCCGAACAGGCCCATCTCCCCCATCTTGGCGACGACTTCGTAGGGGAAACTGTGCTCCTCATCGTGTTTGGCCGACACCGGGGCGACGACGGTGCGCGCGAACTCGGCGACCGTGTCGCGAAGGTCCTGGTACTCCTTGGGTAACGTCCCCGCGGTAATGGATGTGGTCATGACGCGTCCTTACTCGAATCGCTTGCCGCGCTGGATTCTGCGGGCACCAGCCGGGCCAGCACCTGGTCCACGGTCACCTGATCACCAACCGAGACCAGTACCTCCACCTGTCCGGAAACCGGTGCGGCAAGCGAATGTTCCATTTTCATCGCCTCGACGACGACCACTACGTCGCCCTCGGAAACGTCGGTGCCCGAGGATGCCTGAACCGCGATCACGCTGCCGGGCATGGGGCTTACGATCTCGGCCCGCTGCCCGCCCGCGGCGCGGTGGATTTTGTTTTCCTCGGCTTCGCGCAGGTGCCAGGTGCCACGCTCGTCTGCGATCCACAGGTGCCGGTCGGCTTCGGCCCAGCGGTAATCCCGGCGCACGCCGTCCAGCGTCACGCTCATCCGCGTCGACTCGACTTGCACTGCGGCGGAAAGGGTTTCACCCTCGCCGACCTGTACCGTCGCCGCCTCGGGCAGCCCACGCACCGAAACCGTCTCACTGCGCAGGGGGGTGCGCATGTCGGTGCGGACCGGCGCAGGGCTACCGCCGACCCGCCATCCGGTCGGCGCCGCCCAGGGATTGTCCCCGAAGCGCCGAGCGCGGAAAGCCAGTGCCGCTTGCCGATACAGGCCGGCCGCCGCGAGCACGTCGTCGGGAGCCGGCAGCGGAGCGAAGTCCGCCAGGCGCTCGTCCAGCAGCGCGGTGTCCAGATCGCCGGCCCGCACCCGCTCGTCGGCGAGCAGGAATCGGAGGAATTCGATGTTGGTTTGCACACCCAGGATTGCGGTTCGGCTCAACGCCCGGTCGAGTTTCGCCAGCGCCTCGCCGCGGTCGGCCCCGTGGGCGATCACCTTGCTCAGCATCGGGTCGTAGTCGCTACCGACCAGCGTGTCCGCCAACAGCGAGGAATCGACCCGCACACCGTCGCCGGACGGCTCGCAGACCTGCAGCACCCGCCCGCCCGTCGGCAGGAATCCCCGCGCCGGGTCTTCGGCGTATACCCGGGCCTCGATGGCGTGCCCACGCAATTCGATGTCGTCCTGGGCGAACGCCAGCTTCTCGCCGGCGGCCACTCGCAGCTGCCACTCGACCAGGTCGAGCCCGGTGACCGCTTCGGTGACCGGATGCTCAACCTGCAGGCGGGTGTTCATCTCCATGAAGAAGAATTCGTCGGGCCGGGCCGCGGAGACGATGAATTCGACCGTGCCCGCCCCGACGTAATCGACGCTGCGCGCGGTATCGCACGCGGCCGCCCCGATGCGCGCCCGGGTCACCTCGTCAAGCAACGGCGACGGCGCCTCCTCGATCACCTTCTGATGACGGCGCTGCAGGCTGCACTCGCGCTCGCCGAGGTGCACGATGTTGCCGTGGGTATCGGCGAGCACCTGCACCTCGATGTGCCTGGGCCGCAACACGAATCGTTCCAGAAACAGGGTGTCGTCGCCGAACGACGAGGCGGCCTCCCGCCGTGCCCCCACCAGCGCCTCACGAAGCTTGGCCGGTTCTTCCACCAGGCGCATGCCCTTGCCGCCGCCGCCCGCCGACGGTTTGATCAGAACCGGGTATCCGATCTCGTCCGCGGCCGCTACCAACTCGTCGTCGCTCAGCCCGGGCCTGGCGACACCGGGCACCACCGGGACGTCGAAGGCGGCGACCGCGTTCTTGGCGGTGATCTTGTCGCCCATCACCTGGATCGCCCGGGCCGGCGGCCCCAGGAACACCACTTCGGCGCGCTCGCAGGCCGCGGCGAAATCGGCGTTCTCGGAGAGGAATCCGTATCCCGGATGGATCGCTTGAGATCCGGTACGCACGGCCGCCTCGACGACCTTCTCGATGTTCAAGTAACTCTCGCGTGCCGAGGCGGGACCCAGCCGCACCGCTTCGTCGGCCTCGAGCACATGCCGCGCGCCGTCGTCGGGATCGCTGTAGACGGCGACCGAGCGGATGCCCAGCCGCCGCAGGGTCCGGATCACCCGGACCGCGATCTCGCCGCGGTTGGCCACTAGAACGGTCTCGAACACTGCACTCACATCCGGAAGACGCCGTAGGAGACGGGTTCCAGCGGTGCCTGGGCGCACACCGAAAGAGCCAGCCCGACAAAGGTTCTGGTGTCGGCGGGGTCGATGATCCCGTCGTCCCACAGTCGCGCCGTGGAGTAGTAGGGGTTGCCCTGACTTTCGTACTGTTCGCGAATGGGCGTCTTGAATGCCTCTTCCTCGTCGGCCGACCACGGTTCGCCCGCACCGGCGAGCTGTTCGCCGCGCACGGTGGCCAGCACCGATGCGGCCTGCTCACCGCCCATCACCGAGATGCGCGCGTTCGGCCACATCCACAGGAAGCGCGGCGAATACGCCCGGCCGCACATCGAATAGTTGCCCGCCCCATAGGATCCACCGATCACGACGGTCAGCTTGGGGACCCGCGCGCAGGCAACGGCGGTGACCATCTTGGCGCCATGCTTGGCGATGCCACCGGCCTCGTAGTCGCGACCGACCATGAAGCCGGCGATGTTCTGCAAGAACAGCAGCGGGATCTTGCGCTTGTCGCACAACTCGATGAAATGCGCACCCTTCAAGGCGGATTCACTGAAGAGGACCCCGTTGTTGGCCACGATACCCACCGGGTGGCCGTGGATGTGGGCGAACGCGGTCACCAGGGTCTTGCCGTAATTCGCCTTGAACTCGCTGAATTCGCCGCCGTCCACCAGTCGCACGATGACCTCGTGCACGTCGTAGGGGACCCGCGGGTCGGGCGGCACCACATCGTAGAGATCCGTCTGCGCGCATTTGGGTGGGAGCGGAGATCGCACCTCCCACGGGCTGGGTTCACGCGGGCCGAATGTTGCCGCGATCGCACGAACGATCCGCAAGGCGTGTTCGTCGTCTTCGGCGAGATGGTCGGTGACACCGGAAACCCGGGAATGCAGGTCGCCGCCGCCGAGGTCTTCGGCCGACACGATCTCCCCGGTCGCCGCCTTGACCAGCGGCGGGCCACCCAAGAAGATCGTGCCCTGCTCGCGGACGATGACAGCCTCGTCGCTCATCGCGGGCACGTAAGCGCCGCCGGCCGTGCACGAACCCAGCACCGCGGCCACTTGCGGAATCTCCTTGGCGCTCATGGTCGCCTGGTTGTAGAAGATGCGGCCGAAATGCTCACGGTCGGGGAAAACCTCGTCCTGCCGCGGCAGGAACGCTCCCCCGGAGTCCACCAGGTAGATGCACGGCAGCCGATTCTGCAGCGCCACCTCTTGGGCGCGCAGGTGCTTTTTCACCGTCATCGGGTAGTAGGTGCCGCCCTTTACCGTCGCGTCGTTGGCGACGATCACGCATTCGCGCTCCGACACGCGGCCAATGCCGGTGATGATCCCGGCTCCGGGAGATTCGTCGCCGTACATGCCGTCGGCGGCCAGCGGTGAGAGCTCCAAAAACGGGCTGCCCGGGTCGAGTAGGCGGTCCACCCGTTCGCGAGGCAACAACTTGCCGCGGCTGACGTGGCGTTCCCGCGCGCGTTCGTTACCACCCAGCGCCGCCGCAGCCAGCTTGCCGTTCAACTCGCCGACCAACCGGCGGTGCTCATCGGAGAACGACGCCTCGGCCTTCGCGGGCGAGGTCACCACGCTGTCCATCGCCGCAGCAGCCTCCTCGCCGTCGTGCGGTCAAGCCCGTCTGAGTTAATTCTCATTAACTCAAGGGGTGAGAATACCATCGTCGCCGTTGCCGGTCCACCGAGTACCGAACCGGGCGAAAAGCGTGAGTTAATCGCGGATAACTCGTGCTACGTTAGGGCCAATTGACCAAACGGAGGTCCGTCATGACAACGTCCGCCTCCGACGCTCAGGCGGGTGGCCCCGACGCTCCAAATCGCCGGAGCCAGTTGAAATCTGACCGCCGCTTGCAACTGCTGTCCGCGGCCGAGCGGTTGTTCGCCGAGCGCGGGTTCCTCGCGGTGCGGCTGGAAGACATCGGCGCCGCGGCCGGCGTCAGCGGTCCCGCCATCTACCGGCATTTCCCGAACAAGGAGTCGCTGCTCGTCGAGTTGCTGGTGGGCATCAGCGCCCGGTTGCTCGCCGGCGCCCGGCAGGTGCGCACCGACAGCACCGATGCGGCGGCCGTGTTGGACGGACTCATCGACTTTCATCTGGACTTCGTGTTCAACGAACCGGACCTGATTCGCATCCAGGATCGCGACCTTGCGTACTTGCCCGCGGCCGCTGAAAAGCAGGTGCGCAAATCGCAACGTCAATATGTCGAGGTCTGGGTGGGCGTGCTGCGGGAGCTGAATCCCGAGTTGGCCGAGGCCGACGCCCGGCTGACCGCGCACGCCGTGTTCGGCCTGCTCAATTCGACACCGCACAGCATGAAGTCCCCCGACGCGTCTCGTGGCAAGACCGTTCGCGCGACACGGTCGCGCACCGTTATGCGGGCGATGACGGTGGCCGCGCTTGCGGCCGGCAATCAGTCCTCCTGAGCTCCGCGTCGTAAGGCGACTCAGGGTTTTCACACCGATTCCAGGTACCCTGCAAGCCATGAGGTGGACATGAGCGATTCACGTCCCACCGAGCGGTTTCCTACATCGCAGCCGGGGCCGCAGCCGCCGAGGTACTCACCCCCCGTCGATCCCGCGTATGCGGACCAGACTCCGTACGCGCAGAGCTATGGCGGGACGGCGGCACCGTGGGGGCCCGCCCCGAACGAGGCGAATACCACCAGGCAACTGCCTGCGTACTGGCAGCAGGACCTTCCTCCGACGGGTGACATGCCGACCGGCGGGGCTCCTCCGCCACCTGGCGGACCGAAATCGTCGCGATGGTTGTGGATCGGCGCGGGCGCGGCGGTGCTGCTCGTCGTCGCGTTGGTGATCGCGCTGGTGCTCGCGAACGACGCGATCAAGACCCAGACCGCCGTTCCGCCGTTGCCGGCGATGCCGGAGCCGAGCACGCAGACCCCGACGACAACGTCGCCGCACAGGTCACCGTCACTGATCCCCGCACCGATACCGACGACGAGCGAGCCCGCGCTGCCCCCCGAGACGACCGGTCCGGCCGCGATGCAGGACGTCGTCTACACCGTCTCGGGTGAGGGCCGCGCGATCAGCATCATGTACATCGATACCGGCGGCCTCATCCAGACCGAATTCAACGTCGCGCTGCCGTGGAGCAAAGAGGTCAGCCTGTCGAAGTCGGCCAACCACCCGGCCAACGTCACGGTCGTCAACATCGGCCACAGCGTCACCTGCACGCTGACCATCGACGGGGTTCAGATCAGCAAGCGCGTCGGCGGCGGCCTCACGATCTGCGACACCCGCGGGTAACCGCAACAGCTTTCTACGAAGCCTCGGCCGCGGGCTCGGTCACCGCGGCGCCGTGCGGCGAAACCCGGACCGCCAGCATCGCCAGCAGTCCGGCGATCATCACCAGCGAAATCCCGCCGAGGCCGGCCCGCACGGCACCGAAGACGTCGACGAATACCGAGAACAGCCATGGCGCCAAGAAAGCCACCGCTCGCCCGGTCATGGTGTAGAGGCCGAAGGCGACCCCTTCCCTGCCGTGCTTGGCCATGTGCAGCAGCAGTGCCCGCGACGACGACTGTGACGGGCCGATGAACATGCACAGCAGCAGCCCGCACACCCAGAAGGCCACCGGTCCGGACAGCACCATCAGGGTGAGCCCCAGGACGACGATCGCGATCAATGACGTCACGATGACGGGTTTCGATCCGACGCGATGGTCGACGAACCCGCCCAGCACCGCACCCACGGCGGCGACCACACTGGCCGCCACGCCGAAGATCAGGACGTTGGCCTGAGATATGCCGTACACGTTGACGCCGAGCACCGCACCGAACGCGAAGATCGCCGCCAGCCCGTCGCGGAAGAGCGCACTGGCGAACAGGAAGTACACCAGGTTGCGGTCGCGCCGCCATTCTGCGGCGACCTCGGTAAATAACTTGCGGTACCCACCCAGCATGCTGGTCGGCTGATGTTCCTCCGACGAGGCGCTCAGCTGGTGTGCAACGAAGAGCAGGGGCAGCGCCAGCACCGCGAACCAGATCGCGGCAACCACCATCGCCTCGCGCACGTAAAGCCCGTCCCGCAAGGGAATTCGCAGCAGGCCACGCGTCGCGTCGGGCCCCTTGCCGGATCCGGAGATGAACCCGGTGTAGATCACCAGCAGGAGCACAACGCTGCCGACATAACCCGACGCCCAGCCGAATCCGGAGATCCGCCCCGCCGTCTGCGGCGTCGAGAGCTGACGCAGCATGGCGTTGTACGGAACGCTGGCCAAGTCGCCGCAGGCCGCCGTCGCCCCGAGCAGCGCCAGACCCGCCCAGAGGTAGCCGGGTCGGTCGCGGATGAAGAACATCAAGCACGTCAACGTCACCGCCGCGGCGGTCAGCACACTCAGCGCCACCCGCCTGCGATGCGGGGACTCCACCCACACCCCCACGGCGGGCGCGAGCACGGCGACGGTCAGGCCAGCGATGGCCGCGGCGCGGCCCAGCCAGCTCGCCGGCGTGGTGGCACCGGATAACCCCACCCCAACACTGCTGGTCAGGTAGACGGAGAAGACAAAGGTCGCGACGATCGCGTTCAGACCGGTCGAGCCGCTGTCCCACAGCGCCCACGCCACCACCCGCGATCGCACGGGCGTGGCGGACGGCGATTCGGGCTGGCTCATGCCCGGCACTCTATCGACGCTCGCGATCGCCCGCGGCCCGCGTTTGGCCCGCTGTCTACGATTGGCGCATGCCGTTACCCGCCCCAAGCGCTGACGCGCGCGCCGTTGTCACCGGAGCTTCGCAGAACATCGGTGAGGCGCTCGCCACCGAACTTGCCGCGCGCGGACACAACCTGATCGTCACCGCACGCCGCGAAGACCTGCTCGAGGGCCTGGCCGCCCGCCTGACCGACAAGTACGGCGTCACCGTCGACGTGCGCCCCGCCGACCTGGCCGATCCGGGTGAACGGGCGAAATTGTGCGACGAGCTGGCCGCCCGCCCCATCTCGATCCTGTGCGCCAATGCGGGCACCGCGACATTCGGTCCGGTCGCCACGCTGAACCCGGCCGGCGAGAAGGCCCAGCTGCAGCTGAATGTCCTTGGGGTGCATGACCTTACGTTGGCCGTGCTGCCGGGCATGGTCGAGCGTGGGTCCGGCGGGATCCTGATTTCCGGTTCGGCGGCGGGCAATTCGCCGATCCCCTACAACGCCACCTATGCGGCCACCAAGGCGTTTGCGAACACCTTCAGCGAATCGCTGCGCGGCGAGCTGCGCGGATCCGGTGTCCATGTGACGCTGCTGGCGCCCGGCCCGGTACGCACCGACCTCCCCGACGACACGGAGGCCTCGATCGTCGAGCGGCTGGTACCGGATTTCCTGTGGATCTCAACCGAACACACCGCGCGGGTGTCACTGGATGCGTTGGCACGCAACAAGATGCGCGTCGTTCCGGGCCTGACGTCGAAGGCGATGTCGGTGGCGAGCGGGTACGGGCCCCGCGCCATCGTCGCCCCCATCGTCGGCGCGTTCTACAAGAAGCTCGGGGGCGGGTAGGCGTTATTTCCGGCGGCCTCCGGAACCGAAGATGCCTTTGACCGCTTCGCGTATCGCGGTGTTGATGCCGCTTTTCACGGTCGGGTTCTGCAGGACTTCCTCCCACATGGACGATCCTTTTGCGCCCTTGGGCTCCGCCGGCTCCGGCATCGGCGGAACCGGCTCGTTCGGCGGGACCGGCGGGTAACCGGACTGGGGCTGAGGAGGCTGCGGCGCGGGTTGGGCCTGCGGCGGCTGCGGTTCGGCCTGCGGCTGCGCGGGCTGCAGAGCCGTCTGACCGTACTTCGTCTGCAGCGGACTGTCTTTCGCCGCGGCCGCGATCGCATCGTTGCCGATCGACGCCATCAGCGAGCGCGGCACCCGCATGCGGGTCCACGCGACCGGCGTCGGCGCGCCCTTCTCGGACAGCACGGTGACCACCGCTTCACCGATGCCCAGCGACGTCAGCGCCGACTCCAGGTCGTACACGTCGGTTTTCGGGTAGGTGCGGACGGTCTTGCTCAACGCCTTCTGGTCGTCGGGCGTGAACGCCCGCAACGCGTGCTGAATCCGCGCACCCAGCTGGGAGAGGATGTCGTTGGGAATGTCCGTGGGCAACTGGGTGCAGAAGAACACCCCGACACCCTTGGACCGGATCAGCTTGACGGTCTGTTCGACCTGCTCGAGGAAGGCCTTGGACGCGTCGGCGAACAACAGGTACGCCTCGTCGAAGAAGAAGACCAGCTTCGGCTTGTCGACGTCGCCGACCTCGGGCAGCTGGGTGTACAGGTCGGCAAGCAGCCACATCAGGAACGTGGAGAAGATCACCGGACGCACCGACTGGCCGGTGAACTCGAGCAACGAGATGATGCCCTGGCCCTGGTTATTGGCGCGCAGCAGATCGTTCGGATCGAGCTTGGGCTCGCCGAAGAACGTGTCCCCGCCCTCGGCATCGAGGTTCACCAGCGCCCGCAGGATGACGCCCGCCGTCGTCGCCGATACGCCGCCGAGTGACTTCAGGGCTTCCTTTCCTTGGTCGCCGGTCAAATAACCGATGGCATTGCGCAGATCGTCGGTCGTGACCAGCCGACGGTTCTGATCCTTCGCCCAATGGAAGATCAGCCCCAGCGTCGACTCTTGAGTAGCATTGAGCCCCAAGACTTTTGACAGGAGGACGGGCCCGAAGCTTTCGACGGTCGCGCGGATCGGCACGCCGATTCCGTTGGTGCCCAACGACAAGAACTCGACCGGAAACCCCGTCGGCTGCCAGTTGTCGCCGGTGTCTTTGGCCCGCGCGGCGGTCTTGTCGTTGCCTTCGCCGGGCCTGGCCAGCCCGGACAGGTCGCCCTTCACGTCGGCCATCAGCACGGGGACACCCGCGGCGCTGAGCTGCTCGGCGATCAGTTGCAGCGTCTTGGTCTTGCCGGTTCCGGTGGCCCCGGCCACCAGGCCG
>DASTKA010000182.1:0-5166 GCA_035716165.1 Mycobacterium sp.
CACCGTGTTGGGCGGGTCGTCGGGCGATGACCCCTCGTCGTTGTCGTCGCCCGACCCTGATTTGCGCCGACGGCGGCGCCGGCGGCGCCGATTGCCGCCCTCGCCCGAGCCGTCGTCACCGTTGTCCGAGTCATCGGAGTCGTCCGCGTCGTCGGCGTCTTGGCCGTCGGAGTCCTCGGAGTCGGCGGAGTCCGCTTGTCCGCCCTTCTTGGCGCGCGGCGCCCCCTCGTCGTCGTCGCCGTCGTCGCCCTGGCCGTCGGGTCCGCCCTGCTCGCCGCGTCCTCGACCGCGACCGCGACGGCCGCGGCGCCGCCGCTTGTTCGACGGCCGGTCGGTCTGCTCGTCGTCGTCGGCATCGGAGTCGGAGTCGGAGTCGGAGTCGCCCCCCTCGTCGGTGCCGGCGTCGTCCTCGCGGGCATCGATCGGCTGGGGTGCGACGAACAACGGCATGTAATGCGGGCGCTCGGAGGCGTTGTCCGGGGTCTCGAGCAGGAGCCGGGATTCGGGTTCGTCGGCTTCGGCGCCGCCGGCCGCAGGCGCGGTCTCCGCTTGCTCCGGGCTGCCCGGGGGCTGCGCGGAGGCCAGCAGGTCACGCACCCGCACCGCGTCATCGCGGTCCACGGTGGAATGTGCGCTGCGAATTCGCCCGTCCAGCTCGCTCAGCGCATCCAGCACCCGCTTGCTGGTGGTTCCCAGCGTGCGGGCCAGCGAATGAACTCTCAAGCGGTCCGGCAGTTCCTCGGGCCGAGTCGATTCTTCTGATGGGTCTGCAGTCGGTGCACCGTCTACCACGTATTCTCCTCAAGCCCCCGGGCGCGTCGTTTCGACGCGGCCACGCGAGGGCTTCGCTATGGGCCCGGGTCACTTCTCCCGGACTTGTGATGGTCTCGCCCCGAGCGGCCCAGGATGAGGACCTACTCGGCGCCGTGCTGAATGACGGCCTGACATGCAGCGAACCAAGGCGACGGGGCTATGATCGCGCTTGTCTAAGTCTTCATTCGGGTGTCTGTTGCCGGTCCGGCGACGTTCACCCGTCATCCAGTATCCCACATCACCTCGCCGCCCCGGCCACACATGATGCAGTCGACTCAGCAAAGTTGCTCAAGACCGTGCAGCGGCCGGTATCGCCGCAGGTCTAAGCCTCGGGAAACCAGAGGGCGATTTCGCGCTTCGCCGACTCGGCCGAATCCGACCCGTGCACCAGATTGAACTGGGTTTCCAGCCCGAAATCGCCGCGGATCGTCCCGGGGGTGGCCTTCTCGACCGGGTCGGTACCGCCTGCGAGCTGGCGGAATGCGGCGATCGCCCGCGGCCCCTCCACGATGGCCGCCACCACCGGTCCCGACGTGATGAATTCCAGCAGCGACTCGAAGAACGGCTTGCCGTCGTGTTCGGCGTAGTGCTGAACCGCGAGGTCGCGGCCGACGGGCCGGAGCTCCAGCGCGGCGATGGAGAGCCCTTTGCGCTCGATGCGGCCGATGATCTCCCCCACCAGCTGCCGCTGCACGCCGTCGGGCTTGATCAGTACCAATGTCCGTTCGGTCACGGCGGACAGCGTACATAATCGGGCGGCACCGGGTCGGTGACGGCGGCCGGACCTCCACGCCGTCCGGCCACCGCTACCCCTGCCGGCGGCGAACCTCGGCCCGGAAGTAGGCGATCAATCCCCACAGCCCGGTGAACAGCACGCCGATGAACCCGACGCCCGGGTAAACCGCGAAGCCGGCGAGCAGGATCACCTGCACGCCGAGGTTGGCCCAGATCGCCCAGGATTTGCGCTGCACGCCGGCCATCAGGATCAGCAGCACGGCCAGCCCGATCAAGTAGACCAGCGAGACCGTCGTAAGGCCCCCGCCGACCGCGCCCACCACCGGGATCGCCAGCAGAACCACGATCGCTTCCAGAAACAGCGTCAGGGCCATCACCGCGCCGAAGCTTCGCCACGGGTCGGCCGGCGGCGCCGCCGCGCGTTCCTCGGGGTTCTCGGGCGCGTCGGTCATCGCGGGTCACGACCGAACAGGGTCCGCGCCGCCCCGGCGGTGACCACCGAGCCGGTGATGACGATGCCGGTGCCGGCGAAGGCTTCGGCCGGTCCGTCCGACGCGGCGTCATCCACCAGCGCGGTGGCCACATCGATGGCATCGCGCAGGTTTTCCGCGGTGCTCACCCGGTCGGGCCCGAACCGCTCGCGCGCCGCCAGGGCCAGCGACTCGACGTCGAGCGCCCGCGGGGATCCGTTGTGCGTCACCACGACGGCGTCGAACACCGGCTGCAGGGCGGCGAGAATGCCGTCGACATCCTTGTCCGCGAGCACGCTGATGACCCCGACGAGATAGCGGAAGTCGAATTCACCCGCCAGTGTCTGCGCCAGCGCGGCCGCACCGGCGGGATTGTGCGCGGCGTCGATGAAAACCGTTGGCGCGCTGCGCATCCGCTCCAGCCGGCCCGGGCTGGCGACGGCGGCGAAACCCGCACGCACCGCCTCGACGTCGAGCTGGCGCTGCGCACCGGCGCCGAAGAACGCCTCAACCGCCGCAAGAGCCAGCACGGCGTTGCGCGCTTGGTGTTCGCCGTGCAGCGGCAGGAAGACATCGGGATACACCCCACCGAGCCCCTGCAGCTGCAGCACCTGCCCGCCGATCGCAACCTGACGACCCAGGACGGCGAACTCCGAATCCTCGCGCGCCACGGCGGCATCGGCGTGCACGGTTTGGTCCAACAGCACTTCCATCGCCTCGGGCGTCTGACGCGCGATGACCGCGACGGTATCGGGTGCGCCCTCGGGCGCACGGGTGATGATGCCGGCCTTCTCCCGCGCGATGCCGGCGAGATCATCACCCAGGTATTCGACGTGGTCGATGGAGATCGGGGTGATGACGGCTACCGGGGCGTTGACCACGTTGGTGGCATCCCAGCGTCCCCCCATTCCCACCTCGACCACGGCGACGTCGACGGGGGCGTCGGCGAACGCGGCGAACGCCATCGCGGTCAGCACCTCGAACTTGCTCAGCGCGGGCCCGCCATCCGCCTGCGACTGCGCGTCGACCATCTGCACGAACGGCTCGACCTCGCGGTAGGTCGCCACGTACTGCGCCGGGCTGATCGGCTTGGAGTCGATCGAGATGCGTTCCACCGCCGACTGCAGGTGCGGGCTGGTGGTGCGCCCGGTGCGCTGGTGCAGCGCGGTGATCAGCGCGTCGATCATCCGCGCCACCGAGGTCTTGCCGTTGGTGCCCGCGACATGGATCGACGGGTAGGCCAGTTGCGGCGAGCCCAGCAGGTCCAGCAGCGCGCTGATCCTGGTCAGGCTCGGCTCGATCTTGGTCTCCGGCCAGCGCTGGTCCAGGAGGTGCTCGACCTGCAACAGCGACGCGATCTCGTCCGGAGTGGGAACGGGATCGGGAAGCTCGCCGGGAACCTCGTCCCGCGGCCAATCCGGCTCGGTCATCGAACGCTCACTGCATTCCGGCCAGCCGCGCGTTGATCCGCTCGGTTTCCTCCTGGGCAACGCGCTGGCGGTCCCGGATCTTGTCGACGACGTTTTGCGGGGCCTTGCCCAGGAAGTCCTCGTTGGCCAATTTGGCGCTGGTCGATGCCAGCTCCTTGTGCGCCGCGGCCAGATCCTTCTGCAGCCGTCGACGTTCGGCGGCGACGTCGATGGTGCCCGAGGTGTCGAGCTCGACCACGACGGTGCCGGCGGACAGGCGCACTTCCACCGACGCCGACGGGCGAAACTGCGGGTCCGCGGCGGTGAGCCACGCCAGCGACGTCACCGCACTCACCTGTGTGCCCAGATCGGATTCGTCGACACCGGTCATCCGGGCCGGGACCCTCTGCCGGTCCGCCAGGCCTTGGTCGCTGCGGAACCGGCGCACCTCGGTCACCAGCTTCTGCATGTCGGTGATCCGCTGTGCGGCAACCTGATCCAGGCTGATGCCGGACGACTGCGGCCAGTCGGCGATCACCAGCGATTCGTGTTGGGCATCATCGCCGGTGAGGGCCTGCCAGAGGGCCTCGGTGATGAAGGGGATGACGGGGTGCAGCAACCTCAATAGCGTGTCGAGTACCGCGGCCAGCACGGCTGTGGTGTGCGTGATCCCTTCGGCCAGTTGCGTTTTGGCCAACTCCACGTACCAGTCGCAGAATTCGTCCCATGCGAAGTGGTAGAGCGCCTCACAGGCCCGGCTGAACTCGTAGTTGTCAAATGCCGAATCGACTTCCGCGCGAACCTCTTCCAGGCGCCCGAGAATCCACCGGTCGGCGTCCGTGAGGTCGGCCGGTGCGGGCAGCGGCGCCAGCTTGGCGCCGTTGAGTAGCGCATAGCGGGTGGCGTTGAACAACTTCGTACAGAAGTTGCGCGACGCCCGCACATGGTCCTCACCGATCGCCAGGTCGCCGCCGGGACTGGCGCCGCGGGCCAGCGTGAAGCGCAGCGCGTCGGCCCCGAAGATTTCCACCCAGTCCAGTGGGTCGATGACGTTGCCCTTGGACTTGCTCATCTTGCGGCCGGACTCGTCGCGGATCAGTCCGTGCAGGAACACATCGGTGAACGGCACTTGCGGGCCGCGGCGACCGTGGAGGGTGATGACCTCGTCGTCACCGACGAAGGTGCCGAACATCATCATTCTGGCCACCCAGAAAAACAAGATGTCGTAACCGGTGACCAAAACACTTGTAGGGTAGAACTTTTCGAGTTCCGGGGTTTCTTCCGGCCACCCCAACGTCGAGAACGGCCACAGGGCGGAGGAGAACCAGGTGTCCAGGACGTCGGGGTCCTGCTCCCAGCCGTCGGGTGGCGTTTCGTCGGGACCGACACAGCGCTGTTCGCCGTTGGGGCCGTACCAGATCGGGATGCGGTGGCCCCACCAAAGTTGGCGAGAGATGCACCAGTCGTGCATCTCGTCAACCCAGGCGAACCACCGCGGCTCCATGCTGGTGGGGTGAATCACGGTGTCCCCGTTGCGCACCGCATCGCCGGCGGCCTTGGCCAGCGTTTCCACCCGGACCCACCACTGCAGGGACAGGCGCGGCTCGATCGCCTCACCGCTGCGCTCGGAATGTCCGACGCTGTGCAGATATGGCCGCTTCTCTTCGACGATCCGGCCGTCGTCCGCCAGCGCCTCGCGCACCGCAATCCGGGCCTGGAATCGGTCCATGCCGTCGAAT
>DASTKA010000183.1:0-3302 GCA_035716165.1 Mycobacterium sp.
GCCTGGTCATTGGTGTGCGTGGGCCTGCGCCCGACCGGCGGCTGGACGACCGGCTGAGGTGCGGGCATGGCCGGCGGGGCGGCGGGAGGATCCACGTTCGCCTCGGGCGCCCCGCACGGCGTGGCGTTTGCAGTTGGTGCGGGCCCCACCACGAGGACGACTCCGACAGCGGCCGCCGACGCCATCGTGAGCGACACACTTCGCAGAAACGCCGACATGGAGCACCTTTCGAGGGGTAGGACGCCGGTCCTTGGTGGCTCATGTGACGATAGTGATCCCCGGGGCAGATGTGACCAGTGATGAGCTGATAGGTATTCATCCGTGACCGTGTCGCAACGCAGCGATTCGGGTCCCAGCGCACCTTCCGGGCGTTTAGCTCACCGCCCATACGCACAGCTGGGAGGTTTTCGCAGCTTTGCCATCACCGCCAGCGCTGCGACGGTGGACCACGGACCGGCCCCGGCCGGGCCGAGCCCCGGGCGCTGTCGGCGGGCGCCGGCTTGTCGGCACCAAGCCGACCGACCATCGAACGGACCTTCGGCTTGAGCCGTTGCGTCGAGGCGCAGGGGTAGCCATGGATCGGGCGGCGCCGATCACTTTGCTGGGCGACCGCCAAGACGGCCGGCCCAACGTTCGCGCAATGGTTCGGCGCACCGAGCGGTGTCCGAACCCGAGCATCGGCGCGATCCGCCTCCTTCGCCGCTTGCGTCGAATCGGTACAAGCGCACCACATTGCCGCAGCTCAGAGTCGCGCCGGGTGAACCGCCCACGAGGTTGTTGCACACACGCTCAACGGGATTCGTCATTGACTCGGCGTAGCGCCAACGGCGTGCCGCGCTGAAACAGATTGGCTCAGCATGTTTGTCGACCCCCATCTGGGGCAATGATCCAACAGAGGCGAGCACGTGGGCCGGCCTTCGTGTCCGCCTAGGTCCCGTCGGTTCAGCCCGAGAGCCGACGGGGCCGCCCTTTTTTGGGACCTGTCGCCGCCGGCGCCGGTCGCCGCCGGCTCGCCGTAAGGCCTCAACAACCTCTCCGCGCGGGAGTACCGTCGCCGTATGGATGGGTCGGCCGGCGTGTGGATTCTTGGCGGTTACCAAAGCGATTTTGCTCGCAACCTCACCAGGGAAGGCCGCGACTTCGCCGCGTTGACCGCCGAAGTGGTCGACGCCACGCTGACCGCGGCCGCCATCGACGCGGCCGCCATCGGCGTGGTGCACGTCGGCAACGCCTTCGGCGAGATGTTCGCCCGCCAGGGCCACCTCGGCGCGATGCCGGCCACGGTGTGTGACGGCCTATGGGATACGCCGGCCTCTCGGCACGAAGCGGCATGCGCCTCCGGCAGCGTGGCCGTGCTGGCGGCAATGGCCGATCTGCGATCGGGCGCGTACGACGCTGCACTGGTGGTGGGCATCGAACTCGAGAAGACCGTCCCCGGCGATACCGCCGCGCAGCATCTGGGCGCCGCGGCGTGGACCGGACACGAGGGAGCCGACGCCCACTACCTGTGGCCGTCCATGTTCGCCCAAGTGGCCGACGAATACGACCGGCGGTACGGCCTGGACGACGCTCACCTGCGGGCGATCGCACAGCTCAACTTCGCCAACGCACGGCGTAACCCCAACGCCCAAACCCGCGAGTGGACCGTGCCTGACCCCATCACCGACGACGACGCGACCAACCCGATCACCGAGGGCCGGCTACGGCGATTCGATTGCAGCCAAATGACCGACGGCGGCGCGGGATTGGTTCTCGCCAACGAGGCCTTCCTTGCCGATCATCCCGATGCGCGCCCGATCGGTCGCATCGACGGCTGGGGCCATCGCACCGTCGGGCTGGGTCTCCGACAGAAACTGGACCGCGCCGACGGCGACCCGTACGTCCTTCCCCACGTGCGAGCCGCCGTGCTGGACGCGCTGCGGCGTGCGAAGCGCAGCCTCGACGACGTCGACGGGTTCGAGGTGCACGACTGCTTCACGCCCAGCGAGTATCTGGCCATCGACCACCTCGGGCTGACGGGCCCGGGCGAATCGTGGAAGGCCATCGAAAACGGTGAGATCGAGATCGGGGGCCGGCTGCCGATCAACCCCAGCGGCGGACTGATCGGCGGCGGGCACCCGGTCGGAGCCTCCGGCGTGCGGATGCTGCTCGATGCGGCCAAGCAGGTCAGCGGCGACGCCGGCGAATATCAGGTCGACGGCGCGCGCACCTTCGGCACCCTGAACTTCGGCGGCAGCACCGCCACCACGGTGAGTTTCGTCGTCAGCCGCACCGAAGGCGCGTGACCATGGACGTTGAGATCGTCGGCAAGTTCCTGTCCACCCTGCCCGAAGACGACGACCACCCCTACCGGACCGGACCGTGGCTCCCACAGACCACCGAGTGGGACGCCGACGACCTCACCGTCGTCGAGGGTGAAATTCCCCGCGACCTGGACGGCGTCTACCTGCGTAACACCGAGAACCCGCTGCACCCGGCGTTCAAGACGTATCACCCGTTCGACGGCGACGGCATGGTGCACGTGGTCGGCTTCCGCGGCGGAAAAGCCTTCTACCGCAACCGCTTTGTGCGCACCGAAGGATTCCTGGCCGAGAACGAGGCGGGCGGGCCGCTGTGGCCGGGGCTGGCCGAACCCGTGCAATTGGCCAAGCGGGAGCGGGGCTGGGGCGCGCGCACCCTGATGAAGGACGCGTCGAGTACCGACGTCATCGTCCACCGCGGTATCGCGCTGACCAGCTTCTACCAGTGCGGTGATCTGTATCGGATCGACCCGTACTCGGTCAACACCCTTGGCAAGGAAACCTGGAACGGGCGCTTCCCCGTCGACTGGGGTGTGTCCGCGCACTCGAAGGTCGACATCAACACGGGCGAACTGTTGTTCTTCAGCTACAGCAAGCAGGACCCCTACATGCGCTACGGCGTCGTCGACCAGAACAATGAGCTCGCCCATTACGTCGACATCCCACTGCCCGGACCGCGGCTCCCCCACGACATGGCGTTCACCGAAAACTACGCGATCCTCAACGATTTCCCGTTGTTCTGGGACCCGAGGCTGCTCGAACACGACGTGCACTTGCCGCGCTTCTATCCCGACATTCCGTCGCGCTTCGCGGTGATCCCGCGCCGCGGATCGACCGTCGACATCAAGTGGTTCGAAGCGGACCCGACCTTCGTGCTGCACTTCACCAACGCCTACGAGGACGGCGACGAGATCGTGCTGGACGGCTTCTTCGAAGGCGATCCTCAGCCGCTCGACACCGGAGGAACCAAGTGGGAGAAGCTATTTCGCTTCCTCGCGCTGG
>DASTKA010000184.1:0-3172 GCA_035716165.1 Mycobacterium sp.
GGAGCCTGGATTGGGTTGACGTGACATGACCAATCCAGGGCCCGCCAGGGCCGCTCAGTCTTCGCCGAGAATGCCGTAGATCTCACGGCGCGCATTGTTGAGGATGTCGACGATGCGCTGCTGCTGCTCGGCGGACGCGGCGTGGGCGGACTGCGCGACCGCACCGAACAACTGGCCTACCGCCGCCCGCAGACTCAGGTGTCCTGGGTCGGCGCTTTCGTTGATCTCGTCCCACGGCGGGGTCTCGATCTTTTCGGCGGCCGCGCGGCCCTGTTCGGTCAGCTCGAAAAGCTTCTTGCTGCCTTCGGTTTCGCTCGCGGTGATCAGGCCTTCATCGTCGAGCAGCTGCAGCGTCGGGTACACCGAACCGGGGCTCGGTTTCCACAATCCGTTGCTGCGTTCGGCGATCTGCTGGATCATCTCGTAGCCGTGCATCGGCCGCTCGGTCAGCAGCGTCAGGATGGCCGCTCGCACGTCACCGCGCTTGCCGCGACCCGGGCCGCCACGGCGCCATCCGCCGCGCCGGCCACCGGGACCGAAGCCGAAGCCCGGGCCGAACCCTGGGCCGAAGCCCGGGCCAAAGCCTGGACCGAAGCCGAGCGGGCCGTCGTGGCCGCCCGCGTGGTCGCGCAGATGCTCGCGAAAGTCCCGTCGGGCCTGGCGCCGTGCTTCGTGCAAAGCGCGCCGGTCGACGGGGCCGGAGCCGAAGCCGAATCCGAACCCGGGCCGGCCGGCGAAGGGTCCTTCGGGGGGAGTGAATGGGTTGCTCATTGTGTTTCCTTGCGTTTGTGGGTCGCGCACCGATCGGGCGCATCGAAACATCACGATATATCGGAAACTAACGTGATGCAACGGTCTGCGGAAGAGAGCTGCGCGGTGGGGCGCTGAACTGCGGAAATAGCGGGGATCATCGGCGCGCGACTGCGGCGCGGCGCGGTTTGTAGGTGGCCGACGGGGGTACAAACTATCTGGATGGACGCCAACAACAACCTCACGGTCGGCAGCGGAACGGCGGGGGCGGCCCCATACGGGCGACCCGCCGGCCCGCCGCGTCCTACCGCTCGGTTGTGGGTCAATTGGGGGTTGGCGCTGGCGACGGTCCCCGGCGCCGCACTCGTGATGCTTTTCGCGCTCGGTGCCGTAATGAGCACCGATGGTTGCAGCGATCAGAGCTGTCCCAACCTGGGCCACGGCGGGATCAATTTCGGCGTCGCGTTCTACGGCGCGCCCGCGGTCGCCGTCCTCGTCATCATCATCTCGTTCTTCACGGCAAAACGCCGCTGGGGCATCGCGGTTCCGCTGTGCGGATGGGCACTACTGATCGCCGACGTCGGCCTCATGGCGTTGAGCGTGGCCGGCTAGTGAGGCAGTGAGAAACCGTCCGGCGCGCCGGGGTCTTCCGGGCTGGGCCGACCCGATTGCTGGTCCGGCCATCCGGCGAATTGTTGTGGCGGCTGCGGCGCCGTACCCGGCGGGCCGTACGCGGCACCGGTCGGCGGCCACGGCGGCGGCCCGGTGTGTGGTTGTCCGGGCGCGGGCATGGCCGGCCGTAGCCGGGCCAGTTCGCGGCGGTGCCGCTCGGCGAGGACCGCGGCGAGTACGAGTTCCGGCGGGGCTCCGGGCGGTGGCGGCGGCGCGATGCGGGCCACCACATCACCGGCGATCCGGTATCCCATCTGTAGACGCAGCTGTCTGTCGAGTTGTGTTGCCCTGGAAAGGAATTGGCGTGCAACCTCAGCCTGGCCGGCGGATAGGCCCGATAGCTGTAGCGACGACGCCCACCATGCCAGTGACGGCGGCATCATCGGCGGTGGACCGAGGCGGGGTCCGCGTTCGCTGACCACCACGGTGCCGGCGAAGATATCGCCGATCCGCTTGGCCTTCGGCGACAGGATGCTGCAGATAACGGCTGGGCTGCCGAACAGCATCCAGATTTCCACCAGCGCCGCCAGGGCTCGAAACAGGGCCTGGCGGAAGCGTTCTGGGCCGCCGTCGTCGGACACGACACGCAGCCCCATCGCGATCTTGCCCACCGAGCGACCCCGCGTTGCCGTTTCGAGGATCAAGGGATAGCCCACGATCACCAGCACCGTGAAAATCAACAGGACCGCGTTACTCAGCGCGGTGTCGAATTGACTCAGGGTGGCCGCCCACAACATCAGGCCGAGCAGGTAACCGGTGGCCATGACCGCGATGTCGATCAGCGCGCTCAACGTCCGAACCGGCAGCTGGGCGATCTGCACATCGAGCACCACAGCGTCCCCGGTCACCACCTCCGACATAACTTCGAACGGTACAGGCTGGCCGCGTGTGTGCCCGGCTGCACGGAGTCGCGCGGTCCGTGCGATTAGGCTGCCGAGGGTGGATGTCGACGCGTTCGTGCTGGCCCATCGCCCTGCCTGGGATCGCCTCGACCGATTGATCGGGCGGCGCCGGTCGTTGTCCGGTGCCGAAATCGACGAGCTTGTCGAGCTCTACCAGCGGGTCTCCACGCACTTATCAATGCTGCGGTCGGCCTCCTCGGACTCCGTGTTGATCGGCCGGCTTTCGAGCTTGGTCGCACGGGCCCGTTCCGCGGTCACCGGTGCCCATGCGCCGGTGACCAGTGCATTCACCCGATTCTGGACGGTGTCTTTCCCGGTCGTGGCCTACCGCACCTGGCGGTGGTGGCTGGCCACCGCGGCGGCGTTCTTCGCCGTTGTCGTGATCGTCGCGCTATGGGTCGCCGGTAGCCCGGACGTGCAGTCCGTGATCGGAACACCCAGCGACATCGAGCAATTGGTCAATCACGATGTCGAGTCCTACTACAGCGAACATCCCGCTGGCGCCTTCGCGCTGCAGATCTGGGTGAACAACGCCTGGGTCTCCGCTCAATGCATCGCATTGTCAGTGGTGTTGGGGCTGCCAATACCCTTTGTGCTGTTCCAGAACGCCGCCAATCTGGGCGTCATCGCCGGCCTGATGTTTCCGGCCGGCAAGGGCGGCCTGCTGCTGGGGCTGCTTGCCCCACATGGCCTGCTGGAGCTCACGGCGGTATTCCTTTCGGGGGCAACGGGAATGCGGCTGGGATGGTCGGTGATCTCACCCGGAGACCGGCCCCGGGGACAGGTGCTCGCCGAGCAGGGGCGTGCGGTCGTCTCGGTCGCCGTGGGCCTGGTTGCCGTGCTGCTGG
>DASTKA010000185.1:0-3768 GCA_035716165.1 Mycobacterium sp.
AACTGGGGCTCGCCCAAGGGATACGCCCACCCCGCAGCCAATTTGCACCAGGTTGAAATCGACAAACGCAGCGTCGGCGGGGTGGGCGTGGACATCAACGAGATCCTCAATCCGCAGTTCGGTCAGTGGGCCTAGGCGCCAATGCCGTCGTCCGGTACACCCGGGACGCGGACTCTTAAAATTTCCAGCAAACACTCGTTCGCTCGTTTTGTGGGTGGGCACGGGCCGCCAATCGCCGTCAGACGCTGCCGACCGCGCCTCGACGGCACTCCGCCGTCTAAAATTTTTATGTAACGATTCGATAACAAGACTGCTTTGATCTGCGCAGTTGTAGCTACTCGACCGTAACCACCTGCATGCAGCGCGTTTGGTAACCGGGTCCACGCCGCCGGTGAAACCGCGTGTTATCCAGGACACGGTTACCCATGCGTAGAACTCACCAGTAACCGATCAGCACGCAAAACGAGGGTCGATCCTTATGACACTCTTAGTACAGCCGATGGACTCCGTTGCGCCGCTCTGCACCACTTGGGCGGTCCGCCGACGACAACGGCCAGCCGTATCCCGGCTGTGATTCGACGCGGAATCGACAGAACCCCGCCCGGCGGTGGTACCGCCAGACGACGAGACCTAAAGACGCATACAGGGGAGACAGAAAAGGTGACGATCCACGAGCACGACCGGGTGTCCGCTGACCGCGACGGCCAGGGTAAGTCCCCACAAGCCGGGGACACCCACGCCCTCGTCGACCGCCTGACGGCCGGCGAGCCCTACGCCGTGGCATTCGGCGGCCAGGGCAGCGCCTGGCTGGAGACCCTGGAAGAGCTGGTGTCGTCGGCCGGCATCGAGTCCGACCTGGCGACGCTTGTCGGTGAGGTGAGCCTGCTCCTCGAGCCGGTGGCCAAGGAGCTCGTCGTGGTGCGGCCAATCGGTTTCGAGCCGCTGACTTGGGTACGTTCGCTCGCGGCCGAAGATCCGATTCCCTCGGACAAGCACCTGACCTCGGCCGCGGTGTCGATACCGGGCGTACTGCTCACCCAGATCGCGGCCGTGCGTGCGCTGGCACGCCAAGGCATGGACTTGAACGCGACGCCGCCGGTGGCTGTCGCGGGCCATTCCCAGGGTGTGCTCGCCGTCGAGGCGCTGAAGGCAGGCGGAAGCCGCGACGTCGAACTGCTGGCAATGGCACAGCTGATCGGTGCGGCCGGAACCTTGGTGGCCCGTCGGCGCGGAATCTCGGTCCTCGGCGACCGTCCGCCGATGGTCTCGGTTACCAACGCCGACCCAGAACGCATCGGCCGGCTGCTCGACGAATTCGCGCAGGACGTTCGCACCGTGCTGCCGCCCGTGTTGTCCATCCGCAACGGCCGCCGTTCGGTCGTCATCACCGGCACCCCGGAGCAGTTGTCCCGCTTCGAGCTCTACTGCCAGCAGATCTCGGAGAAGGAGGAAGCCGACCGCAAGAACAAGCTGCGCGGCGGTGACGTCTTCTCGCCGGTCTTCGACCCCGTGCAGGTCGAGGTGGGCTTCCACACGCCCCGGCTGGCCGACGGCATCGACATCGTCGGCGGCTGGGCCGAGAAGGTCGGCCTGGACGTCGAGCTGGCCCGGCAACTGACCGAGTCCATCCTGGTGCGTCCGGTCGACTGGGTAGAGGAGATCACCCGGGTCAACGACGCCGGCGCTCGCTGGATCCTTGATCTGGGGCCCGGCGACATCCTGACCCGGTTGACGGCGCCGGTGATCCGCGGTCTCGGCGTGGGCATCGTGCCCGCCGCGACCCGCGGGGGCCAGCGCAACCTCTTCACCGTCGGCGCCGTCCCCGAGGTGGCGCGGGCCTGGTCGAGCTACGCTCCGACGCTGGTCCGCCTGCCCGACGGCAGGGTCAAGCTCTCGACGAAATTCACCCGGCTGACCGGTCGCTCGCCGATCCTGCTGGCCGGCATGACCCCGACCACCGTCGACGCCGAGATCGTGGCCGCCGCGGCTAATGCCGGCCACTGGGCCGAGCTGGCAGGTGGCGGGCAGGTCACCGAGGAGATTTTCGCCGACCGCATCGAGCAGCTGGCCGGGCTCCTTGAGGACGGCCGTACCTACCAATTCAACGCGCTGTTCCTGGACCCGTACCTGTGGAAGTTGCAGGTCGGCGGCAAGCGGCTGGTGCAGAAGGCGCGTCAATCCGGTGCGGCCATCGACGGACTGGTGGTCAGCGCCGGCATCCCGGATCTGGAGGATGCCGTCGAGCTGATCGAGGAGCTGGGCGAGGTCGGCATCAGCCACGTCGTCTTCAAGCCCGGCACCGTCGAGCAGATCCGCTCGGTCATCCGGATCGCGACCGAGGTGTCCACCAAGCCGGTGATCGCGCACATCGAGGGCGGCCGCGCCGGTGGCCACCACTCCTGGGAGGACCTCGACGACCTACTCCTGGCGACCTACTCCGAACTGCGGTCGCGCTCCAACATCACCGTCTGCGTCGGCGGCGGCATCGGCACGCCCGAGCGGGCGGCCGAATACCTGTCCGGGCGCTGGGCGCAGGCATACGGCTTCCCGCTGATGCCGATCGACGGCATCCTGGTCGGCACCGCGGCGATGGGCGCCAAGGAATCCACCACATCGCCGTCGGTCAAGCGGATGCTGGTCGAAACCCAGGGCACCGATCAGTGGATCGGCGCCGGAAAAGCCTCGGGCGGAATGGCATCCAGCCGCAGCCAGCTCGGGGCGGACATCCACGAGATCGACAACAGCGCCTCGCGGTGCGGCCGGCTGCTCGACGAGGTCGCCGGTGACGCGGACGCCGTCGCGGAGCGCCGCGACGAGATCATCGCGGCGATGGCCAACACCGCCAAGCCGTACTTCGGGGATGCCGGTGAGATGACGTACCTGCAGTGGCTGCAGCGTTACGTCGAGCTCGCCATCGGTGACGGTGATTCCACCGCTGACACCGCCTCACCGGGCAGCCCATGGCTGGCCGACACCTGGCGCGACCGTTTCGAGCAGATGCTGCAGCGGGCCGAGGCGCGTTTGCACGCACAGGATTTCGGCCCGATCGAGACGCTGTTCGACGCGTCCACCGACGAAGGCGCGCGACTGCTGGAAAATCCCGCCGAGGCCATCGCCACCCTGCTCGCCCACTACCCCGACGCCGAACGCGTGCAGTTGCACCCGGCCGACGTTCCGTTCTTCGTCACGCTGTGCAAGACACTGGGCAAGCCGGTCAACTTCGTGCCGGTGATCGACAAGGACGTGCGGCGCTGGTGGCGCAGCGACTCGCTGTGGCAGGCGCACGACGCCCGCTACGACGCCGACCAGGTGTGCATCATTCCGGGTACCGCGGCCGTGGCCGGCATCACCCGGATGGACGAGCCCGTCGGTGAATTGCTGGACCGCTTCGAGCAGGCGGCCATCGACGAGGCGCTCGCCGGCGGAGCGGAGCCCAAGGCCGTCACGTCACGACGGACGGGCCGCGCCGACGTGACCGGACCGCTGGCCGTCGTGCTGGACGCCCCGGATGTCCAGTGGGCCGGCCGCACCGCGATCAACCCGGTCCATCGGATCGCCGATCCCTCCGGATGGCTGGTGCATGACGGACCCGAGAGCCGCCGCGCCACCCATTCGTCCACCGGGGCGCGGCTGCAGGTCGACGGCGACCGCGTCGTGCTCAGCGTCCCGGTCTCGGGCACCTGGATCGACATCCCATTCACGTTGCCGCCCAACACCATTGACGGCGCCACCCCGGTGGTCTCCACCGAGGATGCCGCCACGGCCATG
>DASTKA010000186.1:0-8270 GCA_035716165.1 Mycobacterium sp.
GCCGCAGACCGTCATCGTCCGGTCTGGAATTACGTCGGCGATTTCGTCGAAAACCGCCCCTATGGTCCATTCGCTCACGGGCGTAGCCGGCCTTGGGTAGTCAACTCGATCAGGCAGCCGAGCCGACTTGGACGCCGAGAAGGTCTAGCGCGTTGTCCCGCATGATCTTTCCAATATCAGACTCGCTGAAGCCTTTCAGCTCGTCGGCAAACGACACCGGCGTCTCGAGGCCCTCTCCGTGCGGCCAGTCGGAACCGAAGAGAATCTTGTCGACCCCGATGGCCTCGGCCAGCTGCGGCAGATCGTCCTCGTAGTAGGGGGCGATCCACACGTTGTTCCGCAGCTGTTGCACCGGGTCTTCGGGGAAGAACTGGGGTTGGGTGTTCGCCGCCTTCTTCAGGCGCTTGATCAGCCGGTGCACGAAGTAGGAACCGTTCTCGATGCTGACCGCCTTGAGTTTCGGATGACGGGTGAACACCCCGTGCACGATCATCGAGGCCATCGTGTCGTGGATGGCCCGGTCGTCGAGGAGAACCTGATCCAGCGGATCCTTGGCCCCGAAGCCCTCGAACGTCGCCTTGCCGCCCCACGCCGCCGCGATGTGCAGATAGCCGCTGTCGGACAGGTGGAATCCCACCGGCACCCCCGCCTCGGCCAGCCGGGCCCACACCGGGTCGTGGCTCGGATCGCCCAGTGACCGGGGCTTGACCAGGCCGGGCACCGGCGCCGGCCGCACCAGCACCAGCTTGGCGCCGCGCGCCAGCACGAACTCGACCTCTTCGACGGCCTTGACGGGGTCGGCCAGCGAAATGATCGGCGCGGCAATGATTCGGTGATCGGGCCGGTCAAAGCCCCAGTCCTCGTCGAGCCAGAGATTGAACGCATGCACCGACGCCATCGTCGCGTCGATGTCGTGTTTGAGAGCCTCCTCGACCCCGCACCCGAAGGTCGGCAGCATGCACACCGTCTCGATGTCCTGGGTGTCCATCACCGAGATCCGGGCGTCACGGTTCTGATATTCGGGATGCTCGGTGAGCCGTTCGACCTTCATCAGTGAGCCCGGGTCGACGCCTTCGGGAATCTCGCCCCGGAACAGCAGGTCGAGGCAGCCCGGCACGATGATCGGGTCGAAGGTGGGGTTGGGAATGAAGTGGTTGACGCGGCCCCCGATCACGGCCCAGGTCCGCTTGCCCTCATTGACCATCTGGACGCCCCGCCCTTTGAACTTCTTGTCCAGGTGGCGGGTGAACGAGTCCAACGGCTCGTAGTAGTGGTTGTCAACGTCGATCGCCTGGTAACCCAAGTCAGACATGATCATCCTTTCCGCCGTTACCGGCGAACACTAGGCGTCGGTCGAATCGAGCGCGGGGAATTGCGGCGGCCGCTTCTCGAGGAAACTCGTGATGCCCTCAATGACGTCCGGACGCGGCATGGCCTCGCGCAACAACACTTCTGCCAGCGAAGTGGCCTCATCGACGTCGCGGGTCGCGTCGCCGTAGACCTGCCTCTTGATCACCGCCATCGACGCCGGCGAGCAATTCGCGGCGATGTCCTGGGCGTACTGAAGGGCACGCTTCATCAAACTGTCCGGAGCGACAACCTCTTTCACGAGGCCAAGCTCGACCGCCTCCTCGGCGAGGAAGGTCCGCCCGCTCAGCAACAGATCGAGAGCCACGCCCCAGCTGGTCAGCCGCGGCAGTATCCAAGAAATGCCGAACTCCGCGATCAGACCGCGGCGCGCGAACACGGCGCCGAACTTCGCGCCGGCGGCCGCGAACCGGACATCACACATCAGCGCCTGGGTCAGCCCGATGCCGACACAAGCACCATTGATCGCCGCGATGACGGGCTTGCGCAGCGTCGTCACGAAATGCGGCGGGCGCTCCCCGACCAAGTCGGCCAGGCTCGTCTGGGCCGCCTTCTCCATCGTCTCGCCGTAGCTGGGAGCCGAACTCGGTGCGCCCAAATACGCGCCCGCACAAAACCCCCGGCCCCGACCGGTCAACACTATGGCCCGGACGGCCGGGTCCTGCTCGGCGCGATCGATCGCCGCGTAGAAACCGGCGGCGATGTCTGGGCCCCAGGCGTTGAGACGGTCGGGGCGATTGAACGTCAGAATCGCAACACCGGTCTCAGTGGTCTCATACAGCACGGCGTCATCGGTGACCACACGGTCGGCGGCGCTCATCAGACCGTCCTTCATAGCTGATTGGCTGGCGAGTTTGTACCCATACTGTATATCTATCGGTACCGCATTCCACAACCGGCGCCATTCGGGTGAGAAACCCCGACTAAACTGCGATTTCACGCGTCGGCGCGTCGCTTCGACGACCCTGATATCGGCAGCCCGCGGACGACGTTTTTGACGGAGTCGTAAACGTCCCCATCGCCGAACGCCGGCGGCACTGCAAAATTTTTTACCGCCCAGACGGGCTGCGACGTGGCAAAACATCAAACCTGTGGCGTGTGACACGTTAGCGAGACGTTTGCATGGGACCCGCGATCGGGAAACCCTCCAGGAGCCAGCCAAACAAGTGGGAGGAAGTGGCAATGGTTGACGTCAAGAGTGGCCCGATCGAACTCGTTCGAGGCATCGTCGAAGATGCCCTGGGTAAGACAAAGCAGATCATCGGGATCATCATCGGCAACGACGGCCTGATCGACGAGGGCAAGGCTCAGCAGGACAAGGCGGAAGCGCAACGCAACGCCGGCAAGAAGGAAGCCGCCGCTGAGAAGGCCCGTGGTAAGGCCAAGGCCTACGAGCAGCGTGAGCGGGCCGAGCAGAAGTAAGCGGCCAGCCAGGGAGCGGGTCCGGTCACTGACCGGGCCCGCTTCGCTGCGTAAAAACCTTCCTACTGCAACGCAATTTCCACTAGCCCCAGGCGTTGGTATGCATTCTCGATCTGGGCCTTGGCCTCCGCCGGTAGCTCGGCTTGCGGCGGGCGGGAATGCGGATAGGCGCCGATGGGCAGGCCCAGCAGCGACGCGGCGTACTTGAATGCGCCGCCCCAGTGCGTGAAATATTCCGCCCGCCCCGGGTAGCACGTCCACCAGGACCCTATGTCGAGGTCGAACTGGTCCAGGCCCGAGTCGCGGCCGTAGTCCATGGCCTCGACGAGTTTGTCGCTCTGTACCAGATCCCAGTATTCGGAGAACAATCGACGCGTCGGCGTTTCGAAAAGGTAACCGGAGGTGCCCAGTTGCGCCGGACAGACGATCCCGTCGCGCAGCCAGCCGGCCCGGTACACCGTCTTGTCGCATTCCCACACGGCCAGGCCGGGCGCCAGTTCATGCAGCATCCGGCTGGCCGCCGGCCGGAAGGCGCCCTCCTTGGTGGCACACACCGCGGGCACCTCGTGGTAGATCCGCGCGCTTTCGGCCGGCGTGAGCACGTAACCCGACGACGGCGAATTGAACATGCCCAGGGCGATATTCGTGCGGTCGGCCACATATTTGAAGAAGCGCAGCACGCCGTCGCCGCCGTGCGCCTCCATCATCGGCGTTTGGATGTAGGCGATGTCAGCGCCCGCCTCCTGGGCGTGCAGCGTCAGGTCCACACAGTCCTTCGCCGACATGGCCGCCGTGCACGCCTGCACCACCACGTCGAGGTTGATGCTGCGCGCTTCCTCGACGGCGACCTCCAGCAGGCGTTTCCGCTCGTCGAGGGTCAGCGACCAGAATTCCGCGATTCCACTGGTACACCACAACATTGGATGCCCGAGATCACCCACGCAGTAGCGCACCAACGTCCGATAGGCGTCCCAGTCGATGTCGTCGCCGTCGGTGCCGCAGAACGGGGTGTAGAGGGAGTCACCGATCCCCCGCAATGCGCCGGGCGCCCACGCGCGCGCCTCTGCTGCCGTTGCCACAATCGACTCCTTTTGTCTGCCAATCGATTTCTTCGACCCTCGTCAGGTGAAGTCTGAACCGCCGTCGACGTTGATGTTCGCTCCGGTCATGTAGGAGTTGCGCCGCGAGGCGAGGAACGCGGCGACCGGGCCGATCTCGTCGGGCAGGCCCGCCCGCGGCAGGTGCGCGGGGTGACCGAAATGCTTGGCAATGGCCTCCATCAAGGCGTAGGGGTCGTTCCCGTCGACCCCCACCGACTTCGCCCAGCCGATCAAAGATTCGGAGGCGACGCTGCCGGGCGACACCACGTTGACCAGGATCTCGTCCTTGGCCAGCAGCAGGGACAGGTTCTTCGAGACGCTGGTCAGCATCGACTTCGCGGCCGTGTAGGCGGGCAGCATGATGCTTTGCCGCTGAGTCGAGTGCGCCGAGAAGGTGACGATGCGGGCCCATTGCGCCTTGCGCAACAGCGGAAGCGCGGCACGCACGCAGCGCACCATCCCCAGCACGCCATCTTCGACGGATTCGCGCCACTGATCGTCGGTCAGATCCTCGAACGTGCCCGCGGCGCCCGGCCCCACCGTGACGACCAGAGCGTTCAGTTCGCCGTCCCAGCGCTGAGCGAGCTCGCCGAACACCGCGCCGACCGCATCGTCGTCGCCGATGTCGGCGGTCAGTCCAACCGCGTCCGGGCTGCCGCGTTGCAAGAGATCGGTCACCGCCGCATCGAGGGCGTCTCGGCTACGGCCGACCACCGCCACCCGGGCGCCTTCGTCGGCAAAGCAGCGTGCCGTGGCCAATCCCATACCGCGGCTACCGCCGACTACTACCGCAGCGGCATTCGCCAGCCCTAGATCCATTGCTTGATCCGCAGCTCTAGTCTGGTCATTTTCGCCTGTCCAGCCGATTTACCAAAAAGCCTACGATAGGTATTACAGTAGCAGAGGAAGAATGCGACACGAAGGCGTATACGCAGGTCAGAAGAGAAGAGCCGGTAAATTCAACTGTACCGGCAGCATGGCTGTCAGACCGCATGCAGGGAACAGATTTTGATGGAGGTGCCCGTAGTGGCGAAACAGGCAACCGCCGATAAGCGTCAGCGACGCGAACGCGGATCCATCAATCCCGACGACATCATCAGCGGCGCATTCGAACTCGCCGAGCAGGTGTCGATCGACAACCTGAGCATGCCGCTGCTCGGCAAACATCTCGGCGTCGGTGTGACGAGCATCTACTGGTACTTCCGCAAGAAGGACGACCTGCTCAACGCGATGACCGACCGCGCGCTGAGCAAGTATGTGTTCGCCACGCCATACGTGGAAGCAAGCGACTGGCGTGAGACGTTGGCCAACCATGCGCGCTTGATGCGGAAGACGTTCATGGGCAACCCAATTCTGTGCGACCTGATTTTGATTCGGGCGGCGCTTTCGCCGAAGGCGGCGCGGATGGGCGCTCAGGAGATGGAAAAGGCGGTGGCGAACCTGGTGGAGGCCGGCCTGTCACCGGAGGATGCGTTCGACACCTATTCGGCGATTTCGGTTCATGTGCGCGGATCGGTGGTGCTGCAACGGCTCTACGAGAAGAACCAGTCGTCGGACATCGGACCCCGCGCCATCGAGGACGCCGTCTCCATCGATCCGGAAAAGACCCCGCTTCTCGCTCAGGTGACCCGGATCGGTCACCGCATCGGCGCGCCCGATGAAACGAATTTCGAGTATGGCCTCACCTGCATCCTCGACCACGCCAGCCGGCTCATCGAGGAGAGCACCGGATCGAAGGGCAGTAAGGCGGCGCCGTCACGGCAGCGCAAGCCGGCCAAGTCGGCGAGCACTCGGGGCCGGGCCAAGGCGGCCGCTCGCTAAACCGAAACGTCCTGTCAGCGTTCGGGTTCGGGAACGTGGAAGTGCTCGTCGCGCAACCGAAACGCTTCGCGGGCGCCGTGCTCGGCACGGGTCTTCACGAAGTTGAATTCGTCCGGGCCGAATTGCAGGTTGGTGCCGAACGCGTGGAATAGATAGCTGGCGACCTCTTCGCCCTGATACGCCTGGCTCTGCTCGACCAGCCGGAACGCCTCCTTGGCGATGACGACCCCGTCGGCGGGCATCTTCGCCGCCTTCTCGGCCCAGTATCGCGCCCGGGCCGTGACCGCGCCGGGCGCGCAGGTGTCGGTGAAGATTCCGAGGTGTTCGATCTCACCCGCCTCGATGATGTCGCCGGTCAACAGCAGGCGCCGGGCCAGCACCGGCCCGAGCCGGTGAAAGAACATGTGCAAGCTGCCGAGCGCGGGGCCCAGGAATCGGGTTGCCGGCATGCCGATCTTGGTGTCACGCGCGATGACCGAGATGTCGGTCATCAACGCCATTTCGAAACCGCCGCCGAGAGCGTAGCCGGCGATCTCCCCCACCGTCACCTTCGGGAAGCCCATGAAATTGTGGTAGAAACCAAAAGACTTGCGGTCCACCGTAAGTCGCCGACGCTGGCTGGGCCGACGTTTGGCGGACCCGTCGTCGGTGGCCGCCTGGCCGGGTGGCGCGGACGAGCCGTACCAACCGTAGGCGTTGTTCATGTCGGCCCCGGCGGAAAAGACGCCCTCGGCACCGCGCAGTAGCACCACCGTGAGGTCGTCGTCTTCGGCCACCCGGTCCAGACAACGGGCGACGGCTTCACGCATTGCCGCGTCATAGGAGTTCCGCTGCTTGGGATTGTTCAGTGTGATGGTCGCGATGCGCCGTTCGGGATCGATGTCGAAGAGGACGCGATCGTCTGAGCTGTTCGAGGCGGTCATGTAGCGGACTCCTTTCGGCGCCTGCCGAATCGCGATCCGGCAAGCTTCTCCGGCCGTGACGCCAACGTGTTGACCTCGCCGGTACACAGGACTTCGTCGTCGAGCAAGAGCCGCCCGGTCGACGTGATGCCGCGGTCGCCCTCGGATCGGGCGATGTCGAATCGCAGCTCGGTCAACACCGGTGTCGGCCGGCGGAAGGTCACGACCAGGGATCGCGTCTTGCCGGACAGGCCGGTGACGCAGTTGTGGTGCTGAATGACGCAGTCGAAGAAGACGCCCAGGAATCCACCGTGCACCAGTCCCGGCGGTCCCTCGTACACCAGCGGGAATTCGACTCGCCCCGTTGCGTTCTGGCGATCGAATCGGTCGAACCGGTATTCGGGAAAGCACGGGTTGTATGCGCCGATATCGGTCGCGTGGTTGAGATAGACGCGCCGGGGATCGTCGGGCAATTCGCCGATGCGCGGCGCGTTGTCCGTGGGCGCCGCTGCCGACAGCTCGCGCTCCCACTCGGCGAACTTATGCAGCATGGCGTCCACCGCCGGGTGCGGATGCTCGAGCGACACCAGCAGCGAACTCAGGCGCCGCATCGCGGCCGCGGCTGCCACGGTCTGGGCAAGCGGCGCCTCGCCGAATCTGGCGTCGCCGTTACCCGTCGACGCGGGCGCGGCGTACCCATCCGACAAGCTCATCGGCGCCACTCCTCCTTTAGCTGCGCTGTGCATCGTCACCGGCGCGGGCCACGGTTCGCTCTTTCTCCCCGTGGTTCCGCAGGCAGCGTATCCTTGCTAACTTATACAGCGTATCAATCGTATTGCCTACTGTATGGGTAACCGTATCGGCAAGAAAGGCCGGATTCGACGGTGAGTCAGGGGGCCGACACGGCCGGTGCCGAGGGTTCGGTGACAGCGCATCGAGACGGTGCGGTGTTGCTGCTGACGCTCGATCGCCCATCGCGGCGTAACTCGTTGACGCAGTTGATGATCGGGACATTGGTCGACGCACTTACCGATGCCGCCGCCGACGATTCGCTGCGCGCCGTACACATCCGCGGCGCCGGCGACGACTTCTGCGCCGGTGCCGACTGGGTGGCCGCCAACGATCCCAGTGGGCAAGGTCCCCGAAGCGGGAATCTGGTGCGACGGATCCCCCATGCCGCTCACCGGGTGATCGAGCTCGTCGCGAGCATCCAGCTGCCGGTGGTGTGCAGTGTGCGGGGGTGGGCCGTCGGCTTCGGCTGCAATCTCGCGTTGGTCGCTGACTTCATCGTGGCCGCCGACGATGCCGTGTTCTGGGAGCCCTTCATCGACCGCGGGTTCAGCCCCGACTCCGGGGCGACCTGGCTGCTGCCGCGGCTCGTCGGTCTGGCGCGGGCCAGGCGCATGCTGTTGCTCGGTGAGAAGGTGTGCGCGGCGGATGCGGCCGACTGGGGACTGATTCACCAGTCGGTAAGCGGCTCGGACCTCGACCACACCGCCGAGGAGTTGGTGAGTCGACTGGCCTGCGGACCGACCGCAGCTATCGGGCTGGCCAAACAGGCCCTCGACTTCGGCCAGCACGCAACCCTGAGCCAATCGCTGACCCAGGAACTGTACAACTTGGAATTGTCTTGCCGGACGGGTGATTTCAAGGAAGG
>DASTKA010000187.1:0-9394 GCA_035716165.1 Mycobacterium sp.
GCCAACCCGGCGCGGGTGTCGGATCCCGACAAGTTGCGCGCCACCGTCTCCGGCAAGACCGTCCTGGTGACCGGCGCCTCCTACGGCATCGGTGAGGCGACCGCGCGCAGCGTGGCCGCCGCCGGAGCGACGGTATTGCTCGTCGCCCGGTCCGAGGAACGGCTCAGCGACCTGACGGCGTCGATCAACGCCGGCGGCGGTCGAGCGGTCGCCTACCCGACCGACCTCACCGACGAGTCCGCGGTGAGCACCCTGACCAAGCAGATCACCGAGGAGCACGGCCCGCTCGACCTCGTGGTGAGCAACGCCGGCAAGTCACTGCGCCGCTCGCTGCATGACCAGTACGACCGGCCGCACGACTTCCAGCGCACCATCGACATCAACTACCTGGGGCCCGTGCGTCTGCTGCTGGGACTGCTGCCGGCCATGCGGCGCAACGGCAGCGGGCACATCGTGAACGTGTCGAGTGTCGCCGTGCGGGTGGCGCCGGGTCCGCAGTGGGGTGCGTATCAGGCGTCCAAGGGCGCCTTCGACAAGTGGCTGCGCAGCGTGGCACCGGAACTGCACACCGACGGTGTCGATGTCACCACCGTCTACTTCGCGCTGGTCCGAACCAGGATGATCGCGCCAACCCCACTGCTGGGCAACCTTCCCGGACTGTCACCGGACGAAGCCGCCGACGCAATAGCCAAGGCGATCATCGAGCGGCCACGCACCATCGCACCGCCCTGGGTGCTGCCGGCCGAGGTGGCCTCGGTGCTGCTGGCGGGCCCGGCCGACTACGCCGCCCGGCTGTGGCATCGCCGGTTCTTCACCGAACCCGACACCGATGAGGCCGACAATGGCGAATGACCGGGTGATCCCCACCGCGGCCAGGGCGCTGCTGCACTCCGGTTTGTTGAATCCGCCGATGCCGCTGAGGACTTTCCGGCTTCTTCGCGAGGTGCGCCGGGGCGGCACCAATCCCTACACGCTGTTGGCGGTCACGACCGCCCGCTGGCCCGACCGGACCGCGATCGTCGATGACGACGGCGCGCTGACCTATCGCGAACTGCAACTGGTGACCGAGTCGCTGGCGCGGCGGTTGTCGGACGAAGGTGTTGCACCCGGACAGGCGGTCGGGGTGATGTGCCGTAACGGCCGGGGTTTCGTGGCGGGCGTGTTCGCCGCCGCACTACTGGGCGCCGACGTCGTCCCGATGAGTACCGAGTTTCGCAGCGACGCGCTGGCTTCCGCGGTGCAAGCTCACCGCATCACCACCGTGGTCGCCGACAGCGAATTCGCCGAGCGGGTGCGGGCCGCGGACGAGTCGGTCGTCATCGTCGATCCCGCGACGGTCGGCGCCGACGAGGGCGCCCGCAGACCGGACGTGGCCGCCCCGGGCCGCATCGTGCTGCTGACCTCGGGCACCACCGGCACACCCAAAGGGGTGCCGCGCACACCGCACCTGCGCTCCGCGGTGGGTGTGTGGGTGACGATCCTCGATCGCACCCGGCTGCACACCGGGTCGCGAGTCTCGGTGGCGATGCCCATGTTTCACGGGCTCGGGCTCGGCATGCTGATGCTGACCTTCGCGCTGGGCGGCACCATGCTCACGCGCCGTGAGTTCGACGCCGAAGCCGCGCTGGCCCAGGCGTCGCTGCACCGCGCCGACGCCTTCACGGCGGTGCCGGTCGTGCTCGCGCGCATTCTGGAGCTCCCAGAGGAGGTGCGGGAGCGAAACCCGATGCCCTACCTGCGAACGATGATTTCCAGCGGTGACCGCCTGGACCCCACTCTCGGCCAGCGGTTCATGGACGCCTACGGCGACATCCTCTACAACGGCTACGGCTCCACCGAGGTCGGCATCGGCGCCCTGGCGACGCCGGCGGATCTGCGCGCCGCTCCCGAAACCGTCGGAAGACCCGTCGTGGGCTGCCCGGTGCGCATCTTCAACAAGAACGACAGGCCGGTCGGGCCGCGGGTCACCGGCCGAATCTTCGTCGGCGGCGAATTGACCAGCGAGGGCTATACCGATGGCGCCGGGAAAGCCGTCGTCGACGGCATGACCAGCACCGGCGACATGGGCTATCTCGACAACGAGGGTCGGCTATTCATCGTCGGCCGCGAAGACGACATGATCATCTCCGGCGGGGAGAACGTCTATCCGCGTGCGGTCGAGAATGCGCTCGCCCAACACCCACGCCTCACCGACAACGCGGTGATCGGTGTGCCGGACGAACGGTTCGGCCAGCGCCTGGCGGCGTTTGTGGTCGCGCAGCCGGGCGGCGACATCGACGTCGACGAGCTGCGTGAGTACTTGAAGGGCCGGGTCTCTCGCTTCGAACAGCCCCGCGACATCAAGGTCGTGGACAGCATTCCGCGCAATCCCGCGGGCAAGGTGCTGCGCAGGGAGCTGTCCGGCTAGCGCCTCACTCTTCGCCGGGTTCCAGGGCGGCGACCTGCTTGGCCAGCCAGTTGGGTGCCAGCGCCGAGATCGCGGTGGCGCCCGCCGTCGAACCCAGTACTCCTGACCAGGCGACCGGACCCAGCGGCGTGCACCCGAAGAACTGGCTGAGCACCGGGGTTTGCACGATGCCGACCAGGACGCCGGCGCTGCCCAGGGCCGTCGCGACGACGAGCGGGCTGTGCCGGCGGGTCAGCAGCGTCTGTGCGAGCTGCGTCGTCACCAGTGCGGTCAAACCCATTGTCGCCGTGCGGCGTTCGGTGCCCGGCGTCCAACGGCCGATCGCCCAGGCGGCCGTCGCCCCGGCGGCCGTGACGGCGCCGCGGGTGACGATCTGGCGCATCAGCGGGGCATCGAGCGAAGGCGTGGGTCCGGTCAGCACTGCGCGGCGGTGCAGCCGGCGCGCCTCTTCGGCGGCTTCGGCGGATTCGTACTCGGCTTCGTCGGGCTCGACATACTGCGACGTGACGGCGACCGCGAGCGCCGGGAACATGTCGGTGAGCAGGTTGACCAGCAGCAGCTGACGCGTCCCCACCGGGGCGCGGCCTTGGCCGAAGGCGGTCCCGATGATGGTGAACAACACCTCGCCGACGTTGCCGCCCACCAGGATCGTGACGGCGTCGCGAACCCCGGCCCACATGCTGCGGCCCTCGACCAGGGCGTCCATCAGCACGCCCAGGTCCTCGTCGGTCAAGACGATGTCGGCGGCGCCGCGGGCGGCCGACGAACCGCGACCGCTCACCCCGATGCCGACGTCGGCCATCCGGATCGCGGCCGCGTCGTTGGCGCCGTCGCCGACCATCGCGGTCACGCGCCCGCAGCGCTGCAGCGCGCCCACGATCTGCACCTTCTGCTCCGGGCTGACCCGGGCGAACACCTGCACGTCGGCGACGAGCCGAGCGCACGCGTCCTCGTCGAGACCGGCGAGTTCGGCGCCGGTCACCACCCGGGCATCCTCGGGCAGGCCCAGCTGCCGGGCGATCGCGCGCGCGGTGACGGGGTGGTCGCCGGTGATCAGCACCACGTCGCGGCCGGCGTCCACCAGCGCTTCGATCAGCGGGCGAGCCGATGCCCGGGCGGTGTCGGCCAGACCGACGTAGCCGAGCAGTTCGAGGTTTTTCGCCGCGGAGTCCACGGCGTCGGCGTCGGTGTCCTCGTCGTCGGTTTCGTGCTTCCAGCCGCGCTGCGCCACGGCGAGCACCCGCAAGCCCTGTTCGGCCAAACCGTGCACCACCGCCTCGGCCCGCTTCAGGTCGGCTTCCGGGTCGGCGAACCTGCAGCGCGGCAGGATGACCTCGGGGGCTCCCTTGAGGATCAGCACCGGCGCGTCCGCGGGGTGACCGTTGTCGTGGCCCACGGTGCCGATCGCGGCGGCGAAACCGCGGCTCGACTCGAACGGCACCTCCGCGACCATCTCCCAGTCAGAATCGGTATGGCCGTTCAGCGAGCTCGCCGCCGTCAGGATCGCCTCGTCGGTGGCGTGTGCGTGTCCTTGGCCTTCCTGCGGCTGAGCGGACGCGCGGGCGGCGGCGCGCAACAGGCGAGCCGATTCCGGGTCGGTCAGTTTCGGGAACGGGTCGTGCGGGTCGACATCGGCGGGCACCGCGCACACCACGCGCAGCCGGTTCTCGGTCAGCGTGCCGGTCTTGTCGAAGCAGATGGTGTCGACGCGGCCCAACGCCTCGATGGTGCGCGGCGCGCGGACCAGGGCCCCGCGCGCCGTCAGCCGCTGGGCGGCCGAAAGCTGGGAGAGAGTAGCCACCAGCGGCAGCCCCTCGGGGACGGCGGCCACCGCGATCGCGACGCCGTCGGCGACCGCCTGTCGCAGCGTCGCGTGGCGCAGCAGCGCCAACGCCGACACCGTTGCGCCACCGGCGAGCGTCAGCGGCAGCACCTTGCTGGTCAGTTCCCGCAGCCGGGCTTGGATTCCGGCGGAAGTTTCGACATTGGCGACCGCCGAGATTGCGCGGTGCGCGGCGGTGCCGACGCCGGTGGCCACGACGATCGCCCGCGCATGCCCCGCGACGATGGTGCTGCCCTCGAAGAGCATGCTGGCGCGGTCGGGGTCGCTGACCGCGACGGGATCGACCTGCTTGTCCACCGGGAGCGATTCGCCGGTCAGCAGCGACTCGTCGACCTCGAGGTCCTCGGCCACCAGGACGCGGGCGTCGGCCGGCACCACTTCGGGTGCGGTCAGGTCGATGACGTCGCCGGGCCGCAGGGACTTGGCGGACACCGTGACGGTGCGGGTGGCGTGCCGCGCGGCTTCTAGCCGGCGTTTGGTCGTCGCGACACCCGGAACGACGACCCGGCGCACCAACTGATCCTGCTCGGCGAACAGCTCGGCGGCCGCGGCTTCGGCCCGTAACCGTTGCGCCCCACCGGTTATCGCGTTGACGGTCATGACGCCGGCGACCAGCAGGGCGTCGATGTTGCTGCCGACGATCGCCGACGCCGCGGCCCCGACGGCCAGGATCGGGGTCAGTGGGTCGGCAAGTTCGGCCCGCGTGGCGGACGCCAGTCTGGCCGCGTTGAGCAGCGGACCGCGCAGCGGCGCCAACGCCGGGCTGTACGACAGGTCGTCGAGACGACGCCGCCACGACGACTCGGTTTCGACTGCCAGGGGCCGGGAACCGCCGGCCAGCCGCGAGTAGACGATCTCGGGATCCAGTGCGTGCCAAGCGGTCAGCGGTTGCGGCGTGGGGTCGGGCAGCCGGAGCACCCGGGTGGCCGAGAAGGTTCCCGTCAGCAGGGCGGTGGCCGCGGCGGCGTTGACCGGGTTGAGCCAGCGCCGGAAGCTCACCGGGCCGGTACCGCCCGCCTCCTCTTCGCCGGTGACCAGCAACAGCCCGGCGAGCGTCGTGCCGCCCTGGGCCAGGTGCACGGCCGATTCGCTGGCCGACCGCGCTACCGGGATTGCCGACAGGATCCGCACCGCGTCGGCCAGGTCGGTGCCGGTGATGATGTCGGCGGTCCACGCCGTGGCGGCGCGCGGATCGTCAAGCGCCACACCGACGTCGGCGATCGCGAGTGCGGCGAGGGTGTCGGTCGAGGCGAAATCGCGATGCAGCGCGGTGATCAGCAGCACCGGTCCGCGGTCGGCGCGCAGGTCACGGACGACGTTCAACAGTGGCGTGCCGGGCGGATGCGTGGTGCCGACGCTGGCGGTGAGGTCCTCGGTGCCCGCGACATGGCGCAACACCACCCGCGCACCGGTGCGGTTCGCGGTCTGAAAGAGCGGAATCGCGTACGGGTCGACCTCCCAGCCCACGTCGACGCTGCCGACGCATTCGCCGTCCACCATCAGGTCGGCGCTCTCCAGGCCCTGTGCGGGAGTCGCCGAAGATCCTTGGCTCCGAACCCATTTCAACCGCGCGCCGGTGGCGGGCAACTCATCCGGGTCGGGATCGGGTGCCTCCTCACCGTGCAGCAGGGCGTCGGCGACCTCGTAGACCCGGTCGTCGTCCCAGCCGGGCGCATCGCCGTGGACGCGCAAGACGGCACGATGATCGCCGCGCAGCGCGGCGCCGTCGATGACGACCACTTTCACCCGGTCGAGGCGACGCAGCGCGCCCGGGTCGAGGACCAGCTGCCCGGAATTGGCAAGCCCGCGTCCCAATATCGCAGCGAACGCCTGCCGACCCATGTGCGCCGCTCGCGGTACCGCGGCTTCGATCGCGCCGGCGGCGTCCTCGGTACCGCCGCCGGCGACCAGCGCGCTCGCCGCCGCGATCAGCGCACCATTGGCCGCGGAATCGACGTAGCTCTCGACCGGGCCCGCCATGGACCCCTTGCCGGCGTCGATCGCGACATCGATGGACCCGCCAACCACCACGTGCGAAGCCTCACCGGCCGCGGCGGCCGCCCAGCTGTGCCGGGGCACCTCCGACTTGGCCGACGAGATGACCGGGACTACAGGGGCTTGCGGTCGCTCGGGGGAAGCCAGCTGGGCCTCGCGATCTCGCCACACCCGGCGGTGCGCCGTGGCCTCCGAGATTTGCAGGGTGCGTTGGGTCAGGTCGAGCAGCGGCGTACCGATCGCCTGGGTCAGCCCATAAGCGGCCGCCGTCGTGGCGGCAAGCGCGATATCGGTGCCCACCCGGCCAAGTCGCGATTCCAGGATCGCCACCATCCGTGGCTGATGGTTGATGAGGGCGGCCGCGGCCCGGGTCGTCTTTGGGGCGGCGGGCAGGCGGGCCACCCAGCCGGTGACCGCCCCACTCACCGCGACGATATCCAGGGCCGCGGCGGTGAGCGGCACGAGAATCGCCAGCGGGTTACCCGGGTCGGCGAAGGGCGCGGAAAAGGGCGACGACATCGAGCTTGCCGGAGCGATGTCGCCGGCCACGGTGACAACCGCCTCGCGCACTTCGTCAAGGACAGTGTCAGGGTCCGCGTCGTCGGTGAACTCGACCACCAACCGGCCCAGCGAGCCCTCGACATGGGCCTTGGCCACGCCGGGAATCCGGCGAACCGGCTCCTCGACGACCGCCGCGTACTCGTCCCACCGCGGGAACGGCAGCAGCGGGTCGAGGTCCAGATGCACCCGTCGTCCGCTCTGCCAGCGCACCGGCGGCAAGATGCGGGCCGACGAGCCGTTGGTGGAGCCGCCGAACCCGATGGCGCGGCCCGTGGTTTCAGCCACCGATTGAATGACCGGGCCGGCGAGCTCGGTTACCGGACTGGTCAACGTCTGCACCGCGCCCGCGGCCCCCGCCGCGGTGGACACGCCCGCACGCACCACCTGCGCGGCTCCGCCGGCGACGCCGGCCACGACGCTGGAAACGCCGGGAATCTTCACTCGTCACCCTTCACTACGTCTACCGCGCCTAATGATCCTGACGGGTGGAGGACCTGTCCACACGTGGGTCGGGGAGGCAGAACCGTGCGACGACACCCGATGACGATGCAGGTCGGGCCTCCCGTAGAGCAAGGGGTGCGATTACGTCCCTGCGATGAGGTTACCGGGTTGAGGACAAACCAAACGTGCTGAACAAGCCGGCGTCGAGGAAGACGGTGATGCCGACGATCCCGCTGACGCCGGTGGTCAAGACGTGAATGGAGTGGGCCCGCATCGCCCCGTCGGCGGCGCGGCGATACTCGGCGACGGCGGGTTGCGCGTTCGCGGCTGTCGGGATCATCACGATGTCGCCGGGCGCGGCCAGGGCGCGTCCCGCGAGGAACCGCAACACCGCGTCCCGGCCGGTGAACCACACTGGCATGGGCGGCATTTCGAGTCTGACGTCCGCTTGCAGCAGCGCCGTCAGCGCCGCCATGTCCGCGTTCTCGAATGCCGCGCAATACCGGTCCAGCAATTCGCGGCGCTCGGCGTCGCCGGGCTCCGACATGGCGTCTTCGGCGGGCGAGACTTCGGCAAGATGGGCCCGGGCGCGCTGCAGCGCACTGTTCACCGCCGCGGGCGTGGTTTCGAGGAGCTCGGCAACCTCGGCTGCGCTGAATTGCACGACGTCGCGCAGGATCAACACCGCGCGCTGCCGCGCCGGGAGCTCCTGGAGGGCGGTCATCACGGCCAGCCGCACGCTCTGCTTCGCGGTGACATCGTCTTCCGGGCTCTTGAACATCATCGCGTCGGGAATGGGCTCGAGCCAGCTGTGCGCGCCGGCTCTCGCGTCGAAATCGGCGTCCGGGTCGATCGATCCGTCGCCCACCCCCATCGGCAGCACGCGGCGGGCGCGGTTCTCCAGCGCTCGCAGGCACGCGGTCGTCGCGATCCGATACAGCCACGTTTTCAACGCTGCGCGCTCCTCGAATGCCGGGTAGCCGCGCCAGCCCCGCAGATACGTCTCCTGGACCAGATCCTCGGCGTCGTAGACCGAGCCGAGCATGCGATAGCAATGCGCGATCAGCGCGGCACGAAAAGGCGCCGCCTGCTCGACGAAATCCTCCTGCGCCGGCACGACCTCTCCTCTCGGCTGCGACGGAAACCTACTCCCTTAGAGACGTCACGCCGGCGAAATTCATCGGTCCGCAAGCGATGAATCCCGATGCGGCTCCGTATCTGAATTGGTGAAGGCGCGACCACCGCCGCAGACCACGTCAGAGAGCGAGAAAGACCATGAACCAGCCCCGCACCGCCCACGCCGACGGGCTCGTCGGTACCACCGCGATCGTGACCGGAGCCGGCCGTGGATTCGGCCGCGGCATCGCCTCCGCGTTGGCGGCCGCCGGTGCGCGCGTCGTCGGCGTTGCGCGCACCCGGTCGCAACTCGAAGAGACGCGCACCCAGATCGGTGATTCGTTCATCCCCGAGGTGGCCGACGCCGCCGACCCCGCCGCCGCCGAACGGCTCATCGACCAGTACCGGCCACGCACGCTGGTGCTGAGCGCGGGCGCAACGCCCCGGATGATCCCCCTGTCGGAGCACACCTGGGAGACGTTCAGCGAGAACTGGCATTCCGATGTGGCGCAGGCATTCCACTGGATTGGCCACGCGCTGCGGCGCCCACTCGCGCCGGGCAGCTCGGTGATCGTGATGTCCAGCGGCGCCGCGCTGAACGGATCACCGCTGTCCGGCGGTTACGCGGGTGCGAAGGCGACCGTCAGGTTCATCACCGGCTATGCCGCCATCGAAGCGCAACGCGCCGGGCTCGGGATCGACTTCACCGCCGTACTGCCGCGGTTGACACCGGCCACGGACCTGGGCGCGGCCGCCGTCGCGGCCTACGCCGAGCGGCAAGGCGTCGACGTCGACTCCTTCGTGCGGGCCACCGGGCCCGCGCTCACCGCCGAACAAGTGGGCAAGTCGGTGCTCGAGATCGCCACCGGCGACGCCACCGGCCACGACGCCTACCTGCTCACCGCCGCCGGCCTCTCGCCGCTGCCCTGAACATCCGAGACCGAAAGGAAGACAGCGATGAACACACCGCCGATCGTGTCGGCCCAGGAATGGGCGAGCGCGCACCAGCAACTGTTGGCAGAAGAGAAGAA
>DASTKA010000188.1:0-2700 GCA_035716165.1 Mycobacterium sp.
TTTCACCTCGGTGCCCGGCGCCGGCGACAACCTGCTGGTCGTCGACGAAGACCGCATCGCCCGGCAGATCGCCGACAAGCGCAGCGCCCGCAAGCGCAACGCGCTGGCGGCGCGTTCCCGCAAGCGGATCAGCCTGGAGGATCTGGACTCGGCGCTGAAGGAAACCAGCCAGCTGAACCTGATCCTCAAGGGCGACAACGCCGGTACGGTCGAGGCGCTGGAAGAGGCCCTGATGGGCATTCAGATCGACGACGAGGTGGCGCTGCGCGTCATCGATCGCGGTGTCGGTGGCATCACCGAGACCAACGTCAACCTCGCGTCGGCCTCGGATGCGGTGATCATCGGCTTCAACGTGCGCGCCGAGGGCAAGGCCACCGAGCTGGCCAACCGCGAGGGTGTGGAGATCCGCTACTACTCGGTGATCTACCAGGCGATCGACGAGATCGAGAAGGCCCTGCGCGGCATGCTCAAACCGATCTACGAGGAGAACACGCTGGGTCGCGCCGAGATCCGGGCGATCTTCCGGTCCTCCAAGGTCGGCATCATCGCGGGCTGCATGATCAGCAGCGGCATCGTGCGCCGCAACGCCAAGGCGCGGTTGCTGCGGGACAACATCGTGGTCACCGACAACCTTTCGATCACCTCGCTGCGACGGGAGAAGGACGACGTGACCGAGGTCCGTGAGGGCTTCGAGTGCGGTATGACGCTGGGCTACTCCGACCTCAAGGAAGGCGACATCATCGAGTCCTACGAGCTGGTCCAGAAGGAACGCACCTGATGGGCGGTCGACATGGCTGACCCGGCCCGCGCGCGCCGTCTGGCCAAGCGAATCAACACCATCGTCGCCTCGGCCATCGAGTTCGAGATCAAGGATCCCGGGCTCGAGGGGGTCACCATCGTCGACGCGAAGGTGACCGCCGACCTGCACGATGCGACGGTGTTCTATACGGTGATGGGACGCACGCTGGACGACGAGCCGGATTACGGGGCGGCCGCGGCCGCCCTGGAACGGGCCAAGGGCGCGTTGCGCACAAAGGTGGGGGCCGGCACCGGCGTGCGGTTCACCCCCACCCTCACGTTCACCCGCGACACCACGTCCGACAACGTGCAGCGGATGGAGGAGTTGCTGGCGCGGGCGCGCGCGGCAGATGCTGATCTGGCGCGGGTTCGTTCGGGCGCCAGGCCGGCTGGGGAGGCCGATCCATACCGGGCCAGCGGAGCGGGTGGGGAGCCCGGCGTCGACGGGAGCATCGGTGACGACGACCAACACGAATACTGAGCTGGGCGGTCCCCGGGTGGGGGCACGCGTCGACGCCGCGGGTGCCGTCGAGCTGATGTCGGACGCCGATACCGTCGCGGTGATCGCACACGTGCATCCCGACGCCGACACCATCGGCGCCGGCCTGGCGCTGGGGCTGGTGCTGGACAACTGCGGCAAGCGGGTCGAGGTCAGTTTCGCCGCGCCGGCGGCGCTGCCCGAGTCGCTGGCCTCGTTGCCCGGCTGCCGACTGCTGGTCGATCCGGAGGTGATGCGCCGCGACGTCGATTTGGTTGTCACCGTTGACGTTCCGAGCGTCAAGCGGCTGGGCGAGTTGAGCGACCTGGCCGTCGCGGGCGACGAGGTGCTGGTCATCGACCATCACGCCTCCAATGACCTGTTCGGCACCGCCAATTTCGTTGACGTGTCGGCTGATTCGACCACAATGATGATCGCCGACATCCTCGACGCCTGGGGCAAGCCCATCGACACCGAAGTCGCGCACTGCATCTACGCGGGTTTGACGACCGACACGGGCTCGTTCCGCTGGGCCAGTGCGCGCGCCCTGCGCCTGGCGGCCCGGTTGGTTGATGCCGGTGTGGACAACGCCGCGATCAGCCGAACCTTGATGGACACCCATCCGTTCGGGTGGCTGCCGCTGCTGTCGCGGGTGCTGGCCTCGGCTGAGCTGCTGCCCGACGCGGCGGGTGGCCAGGGACTGGTGTATGCCGTTGTGAGCAACCAGGATTGGGTCGGTTCACGCCCGGAGGAAGTCGAGAGCATCGTCGACATCGTGCGGACCACGCAGCAGGCCGAGGTGGCCGCGGTGTTCAAGGAGATCGCGCCGCAGCAGTGGTCGGTGTCGATGCGCGCCAAGGCCGCGGTGGACCTGGCGGCGGTCGCGTCCGGGTTCGGCGGCGGCGGGCACCGGCTGGCGGCCGGCTACTCGACCACCGGCGCGATTGACGACGCGGTGGCGTCGCTGCGCACCGCGCTCGACTAGAACGCCGGAGTCAGAAGGCCCAGCTTCCCGAGCGCTGCACGACGAATCCATGGTCGCCGCTGGTGGTGTCCAGGCAGGCGACGAGGTCATCGGCGCCCACCGCGCAGGTGACGTTGAGGTAGGTCAGCTTCTGGCCCGGCCCGAGTGTTTTGCCGCCGGCCGGCAGTGGGGGCGGGTTGCCGTCGCATCCGCCGTAGGACATGCGGCTCAACTGGTAGCCGGGACCCTTGAAGTCCACCGAACTCACGAGGCAATCGCCGGGTCGCGGACGGCCGCCGGGGACGGGGAGGTCGTCCATCCCTTGCATGTCGCCCGTGCACTTGATGTCCTGCGACGGTTGCGGCACGGGCGGCGGCCCGCCGTAGAAGTCACAGACCAGGGCGGAGCCGGCGGAGAAGCTGACCCGCGGCGCGGTTCCGGGCGCGCCGGCGCCGATGTA
>DASTKA010000189.1:0-4697 GCA_035716165.1 Mycobacterium sp.
CGGCTGGCGCGGGCCCTGTCGGTCAGCACCGACGAGCTACTGCAGACGCCGCCCACCCCCGACCCGCGAGTGCGCGGCACCGCGCACACCCACCACGGCGTCACGTACTGGCCGCTGACCCGCCAGGGCCCCGCCGGCGGCCTGCACGCGTTCAAGATCCGGGTCAGCGCACGTCGCCGCACCCCACCCGCCGACCTGCCGGTGCACGAGGGCCAGGACTGGATGTATGTGCTTTCCGGCCGTATGCGGCTCCTCCTGGGCGAGCGTGACTTCACTATCGACCCTGGCCAAGCCGTCGAGTTCTCGACGTGGACGCCGCACTGGTTCGGCGTGGTGGACGGGCCGGTGGAGGCCATCGTGATCTTCGGACCACACGGCGAGCGCCTCCACCTGCATAGTTGATCCGCATTAGACCATTGCCCAATAGGCGGGTCGGTGCCAGGCTGACCGCATGACAGAAGCCGAAAGTTTCGTCGACCAGACGGTCATGGGCCTTGCGGAGCCGCAACCGATGTACAAGGCGCTGCGCGAAACCAGCCCGGTGTTCCGGTCGCCGCAGGCGGTCGTTCTCAGCCGCCTGTCCGACATCGAAATGGCGCTCAAACACACCGAGGTGTTCTCCTCGAACATGGATGCGGTCGATCTGGGTAACGTGCGGCCCCTGATCCCCCTGCAGATCGACCCGCCCGAGCATGCGAAGTACCGGCGCATTCTCGACCCGTTGTTCACACCGCGCGAGATGGCCCGACGCGAACCACGCGTCACCGAGCTGGTCAACGAGATGATCGATCGGTTCGCCGACCGGGGTGAGTGCGATTTTCACGCCGAGTTCGCGGTTCCGCTGCCCTGCACCGTCTTTTTGCAGCTGCTCGGCCTGCCGCTGGACGACCTCGACCGCTTCCTGGTATGGAAGGACGGCGTGATCCGCCCCGAGGGCGACTCGGGTTTCGACCGCCGCCACGAGAGCTCCGCCGCCGTGGCCCAACAGATCTACGAATACTTCGACCGCGCCATCGACGACCACATCGCCAGCCCACGCGACGATGTGCTGTCCGCGATGATCGCGGCGAACTTCAAAGACGAGACCGGCCAACCGCTGTCGCGGGAAGAGCTGTTGGACATCTGCTTTCTGTTCCTGATCGCCGGACTGGACACCGTCACCGACTCGCTCGACTGCTTCTTCGTGTACCTGGCGCGTCACCCGGATCACCGTCGTCAATTAGTCGAGCAGCCCGACGTCCTGCCCGGTGCCGTCGAGGAACTGTTGCGTTGGGAGACACCCGTGCCCGGTGTCGCTCGAGTGGCGATCCAGGACGTCGAGGTGGGTGGGTGTCCCATCAGCAAGGGCGAGCGGGTCAGTCCGTTGCTGGGCGCGGCCAATACCGACCCGGCCGAGTTTCCCGACCCGGATCTGGTTGACTTCGCCCGCAACCCCAACCGGCACCGGGCTTTCGGCGGCGGCCCGCACCGCTGCCTGGGCTCGCACCTGGCCCGCATGGAGCTGCGGGTGGCGTTGCGCGAATTTCACCGGCGCATACCGGATTACGAAATCAAGCCCGGCACCGAGCTCTCCTACACCGCCGCGCTGCGCTCGGTGGAGTCGCTGCCGCTGGTCTTCCCGGTGCCATGAGCCGCGCCGACGACGATGCAGAGCGGAGCGATGAGGAGGAGCGGCGCAGATGACTAAAGTAGCCGTCGACCCCGACCGGTGCACCGGACACGGGCGCTGCTACACGCTGGCGCCCGACGTCTTCGACGCCGACGAGGCCGGCCACTGCCTGGTGCTCGCCGCCGAGGTGTGCGGTGACCTCGAAACGCAGGCCGTGACCGCCGAGCGCAACTGTCCGGAGGGCGCCATCACGCTGTCGCGCTGAACCTAGACGGGCGCGTCAGACGTGGATGCGCCGGCGGGCGCGGCGTTAGCGTGGAGCGGTGGACCGGAGTTGGGAATACCACATGGCGGCGCCGCACATCGCGCCCGGCGTGACGTCGATGGTCGGCTACCGGGCCCTGGACGTACCCGAGGTGGTGCACCGTGGCATGCCCTCGTCGATGCTGACTTTCATCGTCAGCCTCGATGACGGGGTGGAAGCCGGTGACACCTTGAGCGCACTGGCGGTTGCGCGCCCCAACCCGCTGCTCCTGGGCGGACTGCACCTGCAGGCGAGTCACGTGCGGCAGCGACGCGGCCAGGCGGGCGTGCAGCTGGCGGTGCATCCGCTCGCATCGCGTGCGCTGTTCGGCCTGCCTTGCGCCGAGCTTCCCATCGGCGAATACGACGCGGCGGCCGTGCTGGATCGCGACGTGCTGGAGCTGCATCAGCGGGTGACCGAAGCGCACGGCTGGCCGGACGTCTTCGCACTGGTCGCCCGCTACCTCGTCGCCGCACGACGCCGCCGGGACGGCACGACCGTGCGTCCGGAGGTCGCGTACGCCTGGCATCTGCTCGAGCGCAGCCAGGGCCGGATGTCCATCGCTGACGCCGCGGAGACGGTCGGCGTGACGACCCGACACCTGACGACTCTGTTCCGACAGGAGGTCGGCCACGCACCGAAGACGGTGGCCAGGCTCATGCGGTTTCAACACACGACGGCGCGCATCGCCGACTCGGCGCGCCGACACGGACGCGTCGATCTCGCACGGATCGCGGCCGCCACCGGTTACAGCGACCAGGCGCACCTGACCCGCGACTTCGTCCGGTTCACCGGTGTGCCGCCACGACGGTGGCTGGCCGAAGAGTTCCGAAACATTCAAGACGGCGGCCACTCGTTCGGAGCACAGTCGGAGCATGACCACTTCGAATCCGACCGTCTGGTTGACACTGCAGGCCCATAACGCGCCCAAGCTGATCGACTACTACGTCGACACATTCGGCTTCGTCCTGGCAGCGCGCTACGGCCAGGGCGAGACCGTCGATCATGCGCAACTGAACTGGCCGCAGGGATGCGGAGGCATCATGCTCGGCACTTACAAGCCCGGTACGCAATGGTGCCGCGACCCCGGCACCGCCGGCGGGTACATCGTCACCGCCGATCCGGACGTGCTCTACGAGCGGGTGCTGGGGCGCAAAGCCGACATTGTGCGGCCGCTGACCGAAACAGATTACGGCGCAAAAGAATTCACCGTGCGCGATCCCGAAGGCAACCTGTGGTCCTTCGGCGACTATCGCGGCGAATCGCTGGGCTGACGCGGTGGCTGGGGCTGGTTCTCAGCTCCTAGAAGCTCAGGCCCTCACCGCCGAGCGCAACTGTCCCGAAAGCGCAATCACGCTGGCCCTCTGAGCATTCAAGCGAAGCAGACGAGGCTGCGCGCCCCCCGCCCGGCAGTCATGTCGGTGAACGCCGTCTCCACGTCGTCGATACCGATGCGTCGTGTCACCAACGCTTCGAGGTCGAGCAGGCCGCGTTGGGCGAGCCCGGCCAGTACCGGGATGTCGCGTATCGGATCGCTGGCGCCGTAGACGCTGCCCTGAATCGTCTTGCCGTCCGCCATCAACGACAGCGCGGGAAACTCCACCGTCTCCGAGATCCCGGCGGCCCCCACCAGGGTGATTTTGCCGCCGCGGCGGGTGGCCTCGTAGGCCGCGCGGATGGTGGCGGGCTTGCCTACCACCTCGATTCCGTGGTCGACGCCGGCGCCTCCGGTGAGGTCGCGGACCGCACTGGCCAGATCGACCTCGCTCGCGTCGATGGTGTCGGTCGCGCCGTTGGCCACCGCGGCGGGAAGTTGCGCCGCCACCCGGTCGGCGGCGATGATCCGCCCCGCACCTGCGAGCCGGGCGCCTTGGATGGCAGCCAAACCCACACCGCCGCAGCCGATGACAAGCACGCTCTCCCCGGGGCGGACGGCTGCCGTGCGCAGCACCGCGCCGACCCCGGTGGTGACACCGCAGCCCAGCAGCGCGGCCAGATCGAACGGCAGCGATCGATCGACCGGCACTACCGCGGCCGCCGGTAGCAGCGTCTGTTCGGCCAGCGACCCAACCCCCATTCCCGGCCACACGGGACCGCCGGCACTCTCGGCATAGGGATCTCCGTAGGCGTGGTCGTAGCCGTGCACGCACAGCTGGGCCTCACCGCGCAGGCAATGCGGGCAGGACCGGCAGGGCACGTTCCACGTCAACACCACGTGATCACCCAGGTTGACCGAGGTGACGTCGTCGCCCACCTCGGCGATGATCCCGGCGCCCTCGTGGCCGAGCGTGGAGGGCAGCAGCGTCGGTATCGATCCGTCGCGCAGTGACAGGTCGCTGTGGCACACACCGCTGGCGCGAAGTTGGACCCGCACCTCATTTCTGCCGACCGGCCGTAGCGCCACGTCCTCCACTGCTGTGGGCTCGCCGACCTGGCGCAAAACTACGGCTTTCACTGGACCCTCAGGGAACCGAAAAATGTGATCGGCGTCATACCGACCTACCATGGCGTGACAACCGAACCGGGTCAAGGTTGCCCCGGACGGGATAGGAGACGGGCGATGACCGGATCAACGACAACGACGCGGGAAAGCCAGGCCGCTGCTGATGAGGCACTGCTGACGATTGGCGGCCACCGGCAGCCAGGCGCCGCCGGAAACTACCCGATCCACAATCCGGCCCGCCCCGCCGAGATCGTCGGCCACGCACCCGCCGCCGACAGCGCACAGCTCGACGCCGCGGTGTCGGCGGCACGTCGGGCAGCGCCCGGATGGCGAGCGCTCAG
>DASTKA010000190.1:0-4654 GCA_035716165.1 Mycobacterium sp.
GCGGTTGAGCGCGTCGAGGCGCCCACCGCCGCATTGGAATACGCGCGCCGGTTGGCGCAGCGCGGCATACCCGTCCACGCTTTGGTCCGCGCGTACCGGCTCGGTCAGCGCCGGATGAATGAGCTGATCTTCGCCGAATTGCACGAGATCGAAATACCCGAACCGATGCGGGTGCCGGTGATCGAGGCGATGAGCGCCGCGATGTTCGAGTACATCGACTGGATGTCGCAGCAAGTGGTCGTGGTCTACGAAGACGAGCGCGAACGATGGCTGGAAAACCAAAACAGCCTGCGCGGCCTGCGGGTGCGCGAGGTGCTGGACCCGAACAAGACCGTCGATGTCGATGCGGCTACCACCTCGATCCGCTATCCGCTGCGTTGGCACCACCTTGCGCTCGTGATGTGGTACGCGGACGCGGCCGGCGAAGGCGACGAACTTGGCCGGCTGCAACGGTTTCTGCGTGAACTGGGTGAGGCCGCCGGCGCGGGCGCCGGCCCGCTCTTCGTTGCCGCCGACAAAAGCTGCGGCTGGGGCTGGCTGCCCTATCGGGCGGCGGTCAGCGATGTCGTTCCGAAGGTGCGCCGCTTCGCGCTGGCCCGTCCGGATTCGCCGAGTCTGGCGATCGGGACAATGGCAGGCGGCGTGGAAGGTTTTCGCCGCTCACACCGGGAGGCGCAGCAGGCGCGCGGCGTCGCGATCATCCGCGACTGTCGTGGACCGGGGGTGATCGCAGCGGACGATCCGGGGCTCTCCGTGGTGGCACGCCTGGGTGGCGACGTTGACGGCATTCGCGACTGGGTGCGCACCGTGCTCGGCGACCTGGCCGACGAAAATGAGAACGACGAGCGGCTGCGCGAGACGTTACGGGTGTATCTCGCGTGCGGCTGCAGCTACAAACTGGCCGCCGAGGAACTCAATTTGCACTTCAACTCGGTGAAGTATCGAGTGGGTCGCGCGGTCGCCCGGCGCGGTCGAGAGATCGGCGCCGATCGGCTCGACGTCGAACTCGCGTTGCTCGCCTGTCACTGGTACGGCAACGCGGTGCTGCAGCCGAACTGAAACCGGGGCCGCACCTGTGCAGATGGGCCCCGGTGAGATGGTGGCGGGCGGAAGTTACTCGGCGGCGGGCTTCAAGGACGCGGCCCTCCCGGCCGGCCGGTTGGTCCCAAGGATGGCGTGGCCGGCGGTGATGAGCGCCGGGACGAGCACCGGGAACAGCACGAGGACGAGCATCGCGGTTAGGGCCAAGAGGGCTTCGATCATGATTTGCTCTCATTTCTCCGCCGGGCGGAACGCTGGGATGTCTTGTGGTACTTAGTATTTCGAGTCTGTATCAGTTGATTTGCTGAAGCGCGGCGCTGCGCATGGCGAGAAAAGTACCGGCGTCACCGCAGCGCGGGAACGTCTCCAACCAACCAACTTGGGACGCGCTGTTGTCTTCCGGCGACAAACAACTCGCGAAACGGGCGATCTCGCCCCGAATGCGGCGGCGGTTTACCGTGGCTTTGTCCGCGATACTTCCCGGCGATGCCGAATTGTGGCCGAAAGGCCCTGTTCACATACATCGGGGACGGCAAATCATATGGGCATGACAACTATGGAAAACACCGCTTTCGAGCGTCCCCTGCAGCAGCTCGCACGCAGCGCGTGGCAACTGACGCTTCTTATCGGCATCGTGGCCATCGCGCTCGGTGTCATCGTGCTTGCCTGGCCGGGCAAAACCCTGTTGGTGGCAGGTGTCCTGTTCGGTATCTACCTGGTGGTGTCCGGACTCGGATACATGTTCGCCGCTTTCGGCACCCACACGGGTGCCGCGATGAGGGTATTGGCGTTCATCACCGGCGCCGTCTCAGTGGTGCTCGGCGTCTTCTGTTTCCGCGACAAACTCGAGTCGATCTGGCTGCTGGCCCTGTGGATCGGCATCGGTTGGCTCTTCCGCGGGATGACGCTGCTCGCGGCTGCCCTGTCGTTCGATCGGCTGCCCGGACGGGGCTGGCAGATAGTCTCCGGTCTGATCATCGTGGCCGGCGGCGTGGTGCTCATCATCTATCCCCTGGACTCGATCGCGCTCCTGGCCTTACTCGCCGGTTGCTGGCTGATAGCCATTGGCGCCGTGGACATCATCAGCGCGTTCCAGTTTCGTCACCACGCCAAAAAGGTGGCGGACGACGTCGGCGTCCCTAGGGCCGCTTAAGGCAGTTGCCGGTCCACCTCGAACACCAGGCACAGCTCGGCGAGATCTCTTGGGCGCGAGAGTGATCGGCCGGTCAACTCTTCGATCCGGCGCAATCGGTGCCGGACCGTATTGGGATGGCAAAACAGCTTTGCGGCGGCATCGTTAGCCGAGCCGCCGGCATCCAGCCACGCCGTGAAAGTGTCGGTCAGCACGGTGCGTTCCTGCGCCGCCAGCTCGTCCACCCGCCGCAGTAGCGACGACTTGATCCGCGCCATGGCCTCCGGCGCGCTCACCGCCGCCACCGCCAGCGGGGTGCCGTCGAAGACGGTGACGAGCGACTCGGCCGACGCCTTGCTGGTGAGGGCGCACCGAGCGAACCCTAGCGCTTCGCTGGTATCGGACAACTCCTGAAACGGCGGACTGATGCCCACCCGGGCGGTCGCGGCTTGCCGGAGGACCTCGACGAGCGTGCCGAGCCCGGCGGGCGGCGGCGAGCCGTGCAGGTGGACGATGCCGACCTGAAGATCGGGCAGCAGCCGCCATGCCGATCGGATGTCGCGGGCCGACAGCCTGTTCTCGATGGCCGGCAGTCCGAGCCGCCCGATCGCCGGCAGCTCGGCCGCCACGACGACGTAGGGTCCCGAGGTGGGAAGGCGCAGTAGATCCGCTGCCTCCCAGAGGCTTTGCCGATTAGTCATCCGCCGATACAACAGCGCCTCCACCAACGCCGACCGCTCCTCCTCCCGCTCGAGCAGCTGCGTCGTCAGTTGCTGGCGGTACGCGTCGCTCATCGCCTGGGTGAAGGTCTCCTGCGCGAAGAAGACCCGCGCGGTCGCATCCAGGATCGAGTCGGTGGGTATGGCCGCGGCCCGGGCCGTAGCCAGGGTCTGCTCCCACATAAACCGGAAACCGATCCGGTAGGCGGTCATCACCGCCGCGAGTGGCACGCCGGCGGTCGCACGTTCGATGCCCGTGCGCTCCGCGGGCGAGACGTCGATGTCCGTGTCGTCCGGGACGCCGGTGAGCAGGTGAAAGATGAACGTCACGTTGGCCACACAGCTCTGCGCGACCTCATCTTTCGTCACGATGCTGTCGTCTCGGTACGCGTCGATAGCTTGGCAGATCACGCCCGCCATCTCAGTTCCCAGCTCAGGCGCGCGGGCCAGCATCAATTTGCTCAGCTCGACGACGTACGGATCAATGCGCGCGCCGCGCCGGACCGTGCCGGTTTTTCCGGCCACTTTCGAGGCCACGCCCATACCTGCAAACCCTATGCCCGGGCCCGGACCGATGTGCGCGGTAACACCAAACGGGCCGCGTTGTTGTCTGTGCGGACATTGCCTTCTGATGTCGCCGCGACAACGCTCTACATAAGCCCAATAAGACTTCCTGGAGCCACCATGAGCGCACTGAGCAATAACCTCGTTGCATCGAAAGAACGTGATCCGAACCGCATTGCCTTGCGTTGCGACGACCTGCAATTCACCTTTGCCGAGTTCGACGCGGCCGCCGCCCGCGTGGCGACGCTACTGGAGCGGGCCGGCGTCGAGCCGGGGGACCGGGTGGGTTTGATGTTGCCCAACACGCCCGCCTTCGCCGTCGCGTTCTACGGCATTTTATATCGCGGCGCCGTCGCGGTCCCGATGAATCCCTTGCTCAAGGCTCGCGAAGTGTCGTACTACCTGTCCAACAGCGGCGCCAAGGCGTTGTTCGCGACACCGACCTTCGCCGACGAGGCCACCCGGGGCGCCGCGGAGGTGGGCGCGCGGTGCTGGCTCGTCGACGATGCGGCACTGATGGAACTGATCGCCCACGTGCCCACCCAGCAGTCCCCGGAAGAACGCGGCGATCACGACGTCGCGGTCATCCTGCACACGTCCGGGACCACCGGTAAACCCAAGGGCGCCATGCTCACCCACGGCAATCTAGGCCGCAACGCTGAGGTGGGTGTCCGGACGCTCGTCGAAATCGGGCCGGAAGACGTGGTGATGGGTTGCCTGCCGCTGTTTCACGTCTTCGGTCTCACCTGCGGGCTCAACGCTTCCGTGCTGGCCGGCGCGATGTTGACGCTGATCCCTCGGTTCGACCCGGGCAAGGCCCTGCAGATAATCGAGCGTGACGCCGTCACGGTATTCGAGGGGGTGCCGACCATGTATTCGGCGTTGCTGAGCGTGGCAGATCAGGCCCCACCGGGTGCGATGCGCAGTCTGCGGACGTGCGTCTCCGGTGGCGCGGCGCTGCCCGTGCAAGTTCTCACCGACTTCGAAACCGCTTTCGGCTGCACTGTTTTGGAGGGCTACGGGCTTTCCGAGAGCTCGCCCGCGGCCGCGTTCAACCATCCGCGCCGGCCGCGCAAGGTGGGCTCCATCGGAACCCCGATCGAGGGCATAGAGATGCGGGTTGTGGACTCCGGCGGAGCCGAGGTTCCTCGAGGACAAACCGGGGAGATCCAGATCCGCGGACACAACGTAATGAAGG
>DASTKA010000191.1:0-6642 GCA_035716165.1 Mycobacterium sp.
TCGAAGTGCCGGTAGAACGCCGCCGGTACGATACCCACCTCGCGGGTGACCTCGCGCAGGCTCAGGCTGGAGAAGCTGCGGTCCTGCAACAGCTTGAGCGCCGCGGCGATGATGGCCCGGCGGGTCGCCTCCTTGCGCTCCTCGCGCGACTGGCTTTCGCGGGAACTCCCGCGGCCAGAGCCGCGCCCGCGTGAGCTAGGAGTACGGCTGTTCACTGTGTGAACCCTACCACAACCAGGCAGTAAACCCTTGACTGCGCGGGCGTTGTGGTCGCACGGTGTACATATGTTCACTCAAACCGCTCAAGCTTCTGGCCGAGTCCTCGCGCGGACCCTTCGGCAGCGCGTGTTGGGTTCGGAGCTCTTAGACCTACTGACCGGCCCGCACGGCGTCGACCGTTACACCGAGTTGGTGGCGCCGACGTGGACGCGGGGCGAAGCCCGCGCCAAGGTGACCGACGTGCGCCGCACCACGCCGCGCAGTGTCACCCTCACCCTGACCCCCAACGACACCTTCCTGGCCGCGAACACCCTCAAAGCCGGTCAGTACGTCAACCTCACCGTCGAGATCGACGGCCGCCGGCACACCCGCTGCTATTCGCCCGCCAACGCCGAAGGCGCGACCACCCTCGAATTGACCATCGGTCGGCACGAGGGCGGCCTGGTCTCGAACTACCTGTACGAACACGCCCATCGCGGCATGGTGGTCGGTCTGACCGGCACCGGCGGCGACTTCACGTTGCCGGCGCCGGGACCGCAACGCCCGCGGCGAATCCTCTTGGTTTCCGGTGGAAGCGGCATCACCCCCGTGATGTCGATGCTGCGGACGCTGGTCGCCAACGGGCATGCCGGCGAAATCGCCTTCGTCCACTACGCCCGTACGCCGGCCGAGGCCTGCTACCGCGACGAGCTGAACTCGATGCCCGGCGTGCGGGTGCTGCGCGGTTACACCCGATCCGACGGAGGCGACCTCGTCGGACGTTTCGGCGCGGAGCACCTGTCCGCCGCGATGCCGTCACCTGATGCGGTATTCGTCTGCGGCCCCGCCGCTTTGGTCGAGGCCGTCCAAAACCTCTGCGACAACGTCTACACCGAAAGCTTCGTGCCGCCGGCTTTGGACGTGCCAGCGAAGCCATCGGGCGGGCGAGTCACATTCTCCGACAGCCGCGTTGACGTCGTCGACGACGGGCGGTCGCTGTTGGAGCAGGCCGAATCGGCCGGACTGTCGCCCGAAAACGGATGCCGGATGGGCATCTGCCACACCTGCACGCGGCGCAAAACCGCCGGCACCGTGCGCAACCTGGTCACCGGCGCGGTCTCGACCGCTCCCGATGAGGACGTGCAGATCTGCGTGTCCGTTCCGGTCGGTGACGTCGACCTGTCGCTGTAGCGGCCGGTCATCCCCAGCCCATGAAAACCTCTGGAGGACAAGAAATGTCGAACGACAAAATTGCCCTGACACCCGAACAGGCCGACGCATTCGGCCGTGAACTCGACGCCATCAAGGAACGTGTGATGGCAGAACTCGGCGAGCAGGACGCCGACTACATCCGCCGTGTCATCAAGGCTCAGCGTGCCCTGGAAGTCGGTGGCCGGGCTCTGTTGTTCGCCGGGTTCCTACCCCCGGCGTGGCTGGCGGGCACCACCATGCTGGGCCTGTCGAAAATCCTGGACAACATGGAGATCGGCCACAACATCATGCACGGCCAGTACGACTGGATGCGGGACCCCGCCATCTCCGGTCGCACCTTCGAGTGGGACACGGCATGCCCGGCCGATCAATGGCGGCACTCGCACAACTACATGCACCACACCCACACCAACATCGTGGGGATGGACCGCGACATCGGCTACGGAATTCTGCGGATGAGCGAAGACCAGCCCTGGCAGCCGTACTTCATCGGCAACCCGATCTACGCGTTTCTGCTGATGGTGTTGTTCCAGTACGGCGTCGCCCTGCACGAGCTCGAAACCGAGCGCATCCGCTCCGGTGAGATCCGGCTCGAGGACAAGCGCGAGGTCCTTCGGGCCATCTGGAAGAAGACCCGTCGGCAGACCCTCAAGGACTACGTCGCCTTCCCGCTGCTGGCCGGGCCCTTCGCGCCGTTCGTCTTCACCGGCAATCTGACGGCCAACTTGATGCGCAACGTGTGGTCGTACATGATCATCTTCTGTGGCCACTTCCCGGACGGGACACAGGAATTCACCGTCGAAGAGACCAAGGACGAATCACGCGGCAGGTGGTATTTCCGCCAGATCCTCGGCTCGGCAAACCTGACCGGCGGCAAGATCTTTCACCTGCTGTCCGGCAACCTGTCGCACCAGATCGAGCACCACCTGTTCCCCGACATGCCGGCCCGCCGCTACTCGGACGTCGCGCCCGAGGTGCAGGAAATCTGCGAACGTTACGGCATCCCGTACAACCGCGGTCCGCTGCTGCGCCAGTTCGGCACCGTCGTCCGCAAGATCGTCCGCCTGACCCTCCCGGACTCGCTTGGACGCAAAGCCGGTGCCGACGAGTCCCGCGACCCCGAGCCGGTCGCCGCTTAAATCCGCGCGGTCCGGGCATTGCCTCGCGCCGGGACAGGGGGACAATGAGGTCCGTGGAATGGACCGGCGCGCGCTATGCGGATACCCCGACCGTAGAGGCCTCGACGTGGATCGACGCGGATCCCGCGCGGGTGTGGAGCCTGGTCTCCGATATCGCGCTGATGCCGGCGTTCAGCAACGAGCTCAAGGCCGTCGAATGGGCCGAGGGATCGGATGGCCCGCGCGTCGGCGCTCGGTTCATCGGGCACAACGAGCACGACGCGTTTGGGCAGTGGGACAGCACCTCCCACATCGTCGCTTGCGATGAGCCGAACGAATTCGCCTGGGCGGTCGGCGAAGCCGAGAATCCTGCGGCAAAGTGGCGGTTCCTGCTGGCGCCGCGCGACGGCGGCACCATCCTGAACTATTGGATGCAGATGGGGCCGGGACGCTCGGGTCTGTCGGTGGCCATCGAGTCGATGCCCGACAAGGAACAGAAAATCGTGTTCGTGCGGCTGCGCGAGTTCGAGGGTGCGATCGGAAAGACCCTGGCGGCGATCAAACGGCTGGCCGAACACGGAGTGCGTTGATGCGGACCGCCACGACGGTCGAGTTTTCCGGTGCCGGGAACGAAATCGCTGAGGTCGTGGCGTTGGTCGTCGAGGCGGAGAAGCTGGGTCTCGACGTCTGCTGGGTTGCCGAGGCGTGGGGCGCGGATGCGCCGTCGGCGCTGGGCTACCTCGCGGCGCGGACCGAGCGGATGTTGTTGGGCTCCGGGGTGCTGCAGGTCGGTACGCGGTCACCGGTCATGGTCGCCCAGACCGCGATCACGCTGTCCAATCTGTCGAACGGGCGATTCCTGCTCGGTCTGGGTGCCTCGGGCCCGCAGGTGATCGAGGGCCTGCACGGCGCCTCGTTCAGCCGGCCACTGGCGCGCATCTCCGAAACGATCGACATCGTGCGACAGGCCTTCACCGGCGGGAAAATCTCCTACGCGGGAAGGGAATTCGGCATTCCCCGCCCCGGCGGCGAGGCGGTACCGATGCGGTTGTCGACGCGCGCCGAGCACGCCGTTCCGGTCTATCTGGCCGCCCTGTCTCCGGCGATGCTGCGGCTGACCGGACGCGTCGCCGACGGCTGGCTGGGCACGAGCTTCGTTCCCGAGGGCGCCGGCGAGGCCTACTTCTCCCACCTCGACGAGGGGCTGGCGGCCGCAGACCGCACGCGCGGCGACATCGACATCTGCCAGGGCGCCGAAGTGGCTTTCGCCGCAGACGAAGACGAACTGCGCGGCATGGTCGCGGGCCGCAAGAAAGAGCTGGCCTTCAGCCTCGGCGGCATGGGATCGTCGAGCACAAACTTCTACAACCGGGCCTACAGCCGACAGGGCTGGGCAGACGTCGCCGCCGAGGTGCGCGACCGCTGGCAGCGCGGCGACCGGGACGGCGCGGCCACCTTGGTTACCGACGAGATGGTGCTGGCCACCACGCTCATCGGGACCGAGGAGATGGTCTGCGCGCGGCTGGCGGTGTGGCGCGATGCCGGCGTGAACACCGTGCGGCTCTACCCCGCGGGCGACACACTGGAAGCCAAGCTGGAGACGTTGGGCCGGGCGATCGAACTGGTCCGCGAGGTCGGCTGAGTCAGCTCACCTCGGTGGGGGCGTCGGCCGCCTTGACGAGTTTCACCTCGGGCCGCTGCGGTACGCCGTCGGCGAGGAACCACCGAAACGCCAGGTTGCCGTGCGGATAGCCAAGCGTGGTAAGCGAATTCGGGTGCGCCGTCCGGGCGGCGGACAGAACCACCGTCACGGAACCGTCGCTGTTGACGACGGCGGTGTGGCCGTTGAGAGAGCACCGGGCATCCTGCGCGCCGAACGTCGCCATGAACTGGTTCCACACCACCAGGTTCCAGAACCTGCATGACGGCGGCCGGTGCGTGATCACCAGCGCCTCGTCCTCGTCGAGCACGAAACTGCCGTAGGAGTAGCAGGCGTCGCGTGCCGACCAGCCGAAGTTGGCGTCCGGCACCTGATAGGGATCGGCGAAAGCGTTGGCCGCATGGGCGGTTTCGTGCCCCAGTGCGTGCTGCTCGTCAACCCGGTTGCCCACCGCCAACGGCACGATGGCGAACATCGTGCGCAACCAGGTGGTGGCGGCGCGCAGACTCGCCGCGGTTTCGGCGTCGCCGTGCCGGATCGGGTCGGGCTCGTCGAGCGCCTCGATGTGCCACGTCACCGGACGGCCGGTCAGGGGATCGGCCTGGTAGTCGCGGGTCATCAGCACGGCCGCGTCGGGCGTGGCGGGAAACTCGAAGGTGAAGTCGCCGTCGGCGTCGATATCGAGATCGGTGTCGCGGACGATCGCGACGACCCGATCCGACCATGCGCCCGGCGATGGCTCGTTGTAAGCGGTCACCGAAAAGTACACGCTGTCACCCTTGTTCCCGCTGATGCGGTACCGGCGGGCGGGATCGACCGGGCAGATGAAGTAGTAGGCGTCGGTGTTGTCCCCGCCCCAGCGGCGGTCGCGGCGGAATGGGGTGTTCACCGCGACGAACTGCGGCCGGCCCGGTTCGGGGAACAGATAGCTGTCCAGGGCCACGCCCAGGGTGGCGGCGAGCATGCGGTAGCCGTCGGCGACGTGGCGGTCGTCGGTGACGGCACGGTCACCCTCGAGGAACGAGTGGTCCAGTTCGCCAAGCGTTTTCAGCAGTTCCCGCCACGCGTCCGTCGACCGGTGCGTCATGCGCTGATTCCTTTCAGGAGCAACCTGGTGGTGCGATCGACCCATGCATCATCGAGTTCGGTGGCGCGGGTGAGCAGGGCGACCAGCGTGATGCCGGCGATGGTCTCGGCCAGCTCGGCGGCGGTCACGTCCGGCCGCACCTCACCGCGCGCCGCGGCCGCCGCGAGCCAGTCGGCGAGGCCGCCGCCAATGACGCCGGCGAACCGCTCCAGCAGCGCCGAATGCAGCGTCGGATCCGCGGCCATCTCGCCGATCAGACCGGGCAGCGCCGCCCTGGCGGCCGGCGTGGTGAGGAAAGTCATTGTGCGGCGCACCATCTCGCGCAGACCCTGGGGAGTCGATCCCTGATCGGGAATGGCGGTGCCGGCGCCGATCGGGAAAACCGCCTCGTGCACCAGGTGTGCCTTGCTGGGCCAGCGGCGATAAATGGCGGGCTTGCTGGTGCCCGCGCGCTCGGCGATCGCGGAGACCAACAAGCCGGGGTAACCGGTTTCGGCCAGCAGCTCGACGGTCGCGCTGAGCACCGCGGCGTCGATCCGGGGATCACGAGGTCTGCCAAAATCCACTACTACCATTACGAAACTCAGAGTAACATAAGTCGCCGTGAACGTTCGCCTCGACGACCTCGCCTCGCCCCGGTTCAGCGCCGAGGGCCAGCAGATCCTGGACATGATGGCCTCGATGGCCCCGGAGTGCCGGCTGGATGCCGACGCGCTGCACGCCAAGGCCAGCGCCGACACCGGCCTGGACGATTTCGGGCCCGACGACTACCGGGAACGCCTCGAGGTCTACCTCGCCGCGCTGCGCGAGATCGACGGACTGCACGACGCCGGGGTGGTGAACTTCTACGGCCAGCTGCTGCAGGTCCTCAAGAACCGGCTGCTGTTGACCGACCTGCTGAGTCGCCATCCCGAGATCAACGACATCGAACTGCGCTCGCCCGTGGTCATCGCCGGGCTGCCCCGCACCGGCACCACACACCTGCACAACATGCTGGCCGCGCCGCCGACCTTTCGCACCATGCCGTACTGGGAAAGCAACGAGCCGTTCCCGATGCCGAATGAAGTTGGCATCGAACCGGATCCGCGACGAACCCGGATGGATGTGGCGGTCGGAGTGATCAACCTGGTGATGCCGCACTTCGCGCTCATGCACGAGATGACCACCGATCACGTCCACGAGGAGATCCAGCTGCTGGCCAATGACGTGTCCACGATGCTGCTGGAGACGCTCGCCGAGGTGCCCCGCTGGCGCGACTACTACCAGGCCCACGATCAGACGCCGCACTACGAATACCTGGCCACCCAACTTCGTGCGATGCAGTACCTGCGCGGCGGGCGGCGCTGGCTGCTCAAGTCGCCCCAGCA
>DASTKA010000192.1:0-5861 GCA_035716165.1 Mycobacterium sp.
CATCGGCAAGCTGGCACGGTGCGACGGTGGCCCGGACCTATCGGTGCTGCGGCCAGGCCTGGTCGTGTTGGTGGCTTTCGATCCGAAAGCCCGCAAAGAGCTTTCGCTGCCCGACGACGTGCTGGCCGTCCACGCGGCCTGGGTGGCTTCCCTGTGAGCGCTACCGCGCGCCGTCCACGGCGAAGGTGGCCAGGGCGGCCCAATACAGCGGACTGGCGCTGACATCGCCGTCGCGCCAGCGCCGCATCTTCTCCCGCTGCCACCGATTCACCGCGCATCCGGCCTCGTCGGTGGCGTCGTGCGCGGTGTCCACCGCGGCCACCAGATCGGCCATTGGATCGACGGGCTCGGTGCCTGCCGCGTCGGACATCCCGGCGAATTTCCGGTACGCGGCGGTCGTCGGCAGCGACCACAACGTGGCGGTGACCAACTGCGCGCCGTTGAGGATAATCGCAGCCACCAACCCGGTTGCCTCGTCGAATCGATAGTCACCACCCGACCCGCAGGCCAGCAGCGCAACGCGCGGCGGCATCGGCAACTGAAGGGACATCAGGTCCGAGGCGGTCAGGGGGCGATGATCGCCGATCACATTGGCATCCCCGGGGATAGCCGCCGTATCGGCCAGATGAAGTGCCGCCCGGTCCGCCCGAGTTCCGTGGTCGAGTTGGTCGTCCGCCGAACTGGCATGGCCGACATAGAGCAGCCGGCACGGGGATTGAGCGAGCAGGTCGGCGAGCCAGGCGCGGTCGGCATCTTGGCGCCGGAACAGCTCGACGACGGTGTCGGCGTGCGGCAGGACGGGGCGTCGCTCCATGACGTCGAGGAAGTGCCGCGCCACGGGCGTGTGCGGCGAGGGCCTGCCCAGCACCGATCCGAGCGCGGAGTCCGGTCGTTGTCCCGGCACTCGAGGATCGAGAATCAGCAGCGGTGGCCCGTCTCGCCGGGCCTCCCATCTGGTGGCCTCGCGCGGCGAGTGGACGATGTTGGGCGGCACCGCCATCAGCACGTCGACCAGTTCGATCAGCCGATGGCCGTCGGTCAGCTCATTTATTTCCGCCAGCTGCCAAGGGATCTGGGCTGCGGTGCGGCCGCTGGCGGTAATCGCGTCCTGGCGCGCGCGCACCAGTTCCTCCTTGCTCGGGCCCGATTTCGGGATCGCCAGCAGTCCCCAGGGCACGCGGGCCAGCCTTGCGCTGGGCGAGACGAACAGGACCGCCCGTGGCGAGGTCATACATTCGGCCAGCAGCTGCCACCCGGCCGCACCGATCAGCAGTACACCGAGGATGTAGGCGACCGTTAGTTCGGTGTCCGGCTTGGCGAACGGTCCGGTGGCCAGCGCCCGCTCGACGGCGTCGCGCCGGCTTTCGGCGCCGTGTGGCTCGGGCAGGGCGGCGGTGAGTTCCTGCAGCGCAGCCAGCAGCAGTGGTTCTTCCAGCACCCAGGTGACGGTTCTCGACGGCTGGCCGACGATTTGCAGACTGGCGTAGGTCGCGATTCCGAGGTCGGCGTATCGCAGTACCAGCGTCAGCCGGTCGGGCTCACTCACGGCCATGTCGACCAGGCGGGCTCGGCCGCGGTGACATCACGTCCGTAGCGCTGCAACGCCAGCGCACGATAGTGACTCAGGATCGGCGCCGCCCCGGGTTGCATCTGCAGCGGCGGCAACGGTCCGAGCTTTGTCAACGACGCGCCGCCTGCTGCCGAGGGACCCGCGGCGGCCAGGGCAACCGGCTCGGCCTCTGCGTCGATGGGAACCGATGCGATGGCCGTCGAGGCCCATTCGCCGATCCGCGGTCGCTGCAGCCCCTCAAAAGCGCCTCGCGCACTGTGGTATTCGACGAGCTCACTGATCAACGCGGTGTTCTCCCATTCCCAGGCCACCGCGAACGCGCCGGCCAGGATCGGCGCCGAAATGCCGGTGGCCCAGCGTGCCCTCGCGTCGGCGTCGGCGATCGAATACCGCACCGAGTCGACCGCCAGGGCGGCCGGCACCTTGAGCTCGGCGGCTTGCTCGAGTTTGGTCATTCCGCGCCAGTACTCCGGTGTGCCGACCTCGCCGCGCAGGATGCCGAGTCCCTCGGCCTGGCGCGCCTCGGTCTCTTGCAGCGTTTCCTCGGGATCGCCCGAGCTGTCGAAACCCAGGTCCGCCAAAGCGTCTGCACGCCAAACAGTTCCGAGGTGGTTGTCGAGCTGGGCGTACTGCAGCCAGCTGCTGCGCGGCGAGGAGTCCAGCAGTTCGCGAGCCTGGGCGATCAGCTCGACCGCGTCGGAAAAGCGGCTCCAGAAGATCGCGATCCAACTGCGCTGCAACAGAATACGGTGCAGAGGCAGCGGCTTTCCCAATTCGCGCCAGTGCCGTTCGGCATGTTCCCAGCAGTCGTCGGCGGCTTCCAGGGCGCCGGCCCCCAGCCGGGTGAGCCCTATGTAGAGCCAGCAGCGGGCGACGTCGTGGGCCCGGTCATGGCGGGCGATGACGGGATAGGCCCGGCTGACCAATTCTTCAGTGGCGGAATGGTCGTTGGCCGCCCAGCGCGCCGCCGCCCGCTCCAAGCGCGCTCTGGCTTCGGCCAGGTCCCAACCGGTGGCCGCGGCCCGCGCTTCGGCGCGCCGCAGCCACGGTTCGGCCTCTGACAACCGTCCCGTTTCGACGCAGAACCTGCCGTACCCCGTGGCGGCGACGATCCACAGGTAGTCGGCGCGCTCGCCGCTACCGCCGGCGGTACCGATGTTGTCAAGGACGTTCTCCCACAGTGGAACTGACCGCACGTGCAGGTCGTCGTCGCACAGCGCGGTGGCGCACAGGACTCGCGCGTAGGTGCACAGATACCGATGTTCCTCGGTGAGTCCGGGGCTTTCGACCTCGGAATCGTTGTCGCACAACGACGCCAGACCCGCCGCCGCGCCTTCGTGATCGCCCAGAGCGGCGGCCAGGCCCGTCTGCAGGAATTGTGCCCGCCGAGAGTATCGGCACATCATGTGCGCGATCTCGGTGCCGGACGAGCGCATGTGTTCGGCTTCGCGCGGCAACGTGCCCGCGGCTATGCCGGCGTAGATCGCCAAGCAGTCTTCAATGCGCCGGACGGATTCGCGGACACCGTCGTAGGCCCCGCACGCAAGGCAAATCTCGCCAAGCTGCGCAAGCGCTTCCAGCATGAGGTCGTCTCGGTCGTCCCGCTCGATCCGCGGAATCAACGACAACAGCAGATCGCGTGCCCCAGCCTCATCGGCTGCGAAGGCCATACGACGCGCCTTCTCCAATTCGTCCGGGATCGACACGGCTGCATCATAAATCCGCAGGGGAGTGTCTGGTTGACCAAACCACGAGCGGCGGACGCGTGAGTGAGGCGCGTCCGCCGCTCGAGGACCGCAACCGATCAGCCGCAGGACACCTTGATGCTGAAGTCCTTGGTGATCACTCCCGCCATCGGGTTCTTCATGTCGGCGCCCTGCGCCTGGCCGGTGATGGTGTAGGTCTTGCCGTCGACAGCGACGTCGGCCGAACCCACCTTTGCGCCCATGTTGTCGCTGACTGCCAAAGCGTTGCCGTCGACGACGAGGGCCAGCGACTGGACCTTCGGGGTGGCTTCGTCGGTCAGCACGACGGCCAGCGCCTGCTGGGCACCGCCCGTGGAACCGCTGCCGATGTCGATCTTGCCGCCGGTCCGCACGCACGTCACCGATGCCGGGTTCACGCCCGCCAAGTCGGTGCCGCCCACCTTGACCTGCGCGCTGGTGCCCGTGGCGGCGCTGGGCGCCGTGCTCGACGCCGGCGTGGCCGTGTGGCCTCCGCTCGAGCACCCCACCAGGGCCACTGAAGCCGCGGCGCAGCCCAGGGTCCCAATCGCAGCTGCGAGAAGACGTTTCACTTGTGATTCCTTCCTTCGTGCGCCGCCCCGGTGGCGTCGTCCTGGCGCAAGTACAAACCGCTCCGGCCGCTACCGATCCCAAGATTCGGGGTTCAGCCGGTAGGCTGCGTCGATGTCGGAGCCGACGAAGGGATTACCGCGATGCTCAGCGTGAAATGGCTGGAAAAGCCTGAGGCCCATGATTTTCCGGCGGCCGCCGACTACCTCACCTTGGTCGCGGACGGACAGACCGTGAAGAAGGTGATCAAACAGCTGAAGTCCGCGACCGTGACGCATAGGAAGGCCAAAGACATTCTGCGGGCCGCGCGGCTGAGCCTGCTGCCGGTGGACAATCCGCACGTCGCCGCGGACCTGACCAAGATCGAGAAGGGCCTACCGCTGTCACCCATCCTGCTGGTGCGCGGCGACTTCACTACCGGGGTTCCGTTGCAGATCGCCGACGGATACCACCGCGTCTGCGCGAGTTATCACACCGACGAGAACACCGACATTCCCGTGGTCCTCGCGGTGGCGCGTCGCTGATCGGAGGAGTGATCATGATCGACATCACCACCGTGGGAACCGTGCAGGTGCTGACCCTGTCATCGGGTCCGGTCAACGCGCAGGATGTCGAGCTGCTCGAAGAGCTGGCTTCGGCGGTGCGCGAGCTGGCCCGTTCGGACGCCGGCGCGCTGGTTGTCACCGGTGCCGGCCGCGCCTTCAGCGCCGGCGTCGACCTCAACCGCGTGGTGCAGGGCGGCACCGGCTACACCGATCGGCTGGTCCCCGCGCTGTCCGCGGCGTTCGAGGCGATGTTCAGCTATCCCGGGCCAACCGTGGCGGCGATCAACGGCGCCGCCATCGCGGGCGGCTGCGTGCTCGCGTGCGCCTGCGACCGGCGCTTGATCGGCCCCGAGGCGCAGATCGGCGCGGCCGAGGTGCGCGTCGGAGTGCCGTTCCCGGTCGCCGCGCTGGAGATCATGCGCTATGCCTGCGGGATGCACGCCGACGAGGTGCTGCTGGGCGGCCGCAACTATCGGGGTGCGGAGGCCGTGGCCCGCGGACTGGCCCACCGCGTCGTCGCGGACGAAATCATCGAGGCGGCCGTGGCGGAGGCGTCGGACCTGGGCAGCATCCCGGCCGACGCCTACCGGCAGACGAAGACCCAGTTGCACGCCCCGACGATGGCGCGGATCCACGAGGCACGCGGCGTCGATGACGAGGTTCGCCGGAGGTGGGGAACGGACGAGACGCTGGGGCGCATCGCCGCCTACGTGGAGCGGCTGCGGCGCCGCTGACTAATCCTCGTCGACGGCTTCCTCGACGGCCACGCCGCTAGGAGTGCGCCGGCGCCGCATCCGGTGCGACCCCTTGCCCGTCGGGCGCCGGTTGCGCAATTTGGCCCGCGACTCGTCGCCCTCGGCGGCAGCTTCCTCGGTGTCCTGAACGGGTGCTGCCTCGGTTGCCGGCTCCGGTGCTGCCTCGGCCTCGGCGGTTTCTGCGGTTTCTGCGGTTTCGGCGGTGACTTCGGCGGGTTCAGCCGCCGGCTCGGCCTGCTCGGTTTCCGCTGTCTCTGCGGCTTCTGCCTCGTCAGCCTCGGCTTCTTCGGCTTCTTCCGTTTCGTCGGCTTCGGCCTCGGCGCCCTTCTTGCGCCGCACGCGACGTTTCTTGGGCTCCTTCGCCTTGATCGGTTTGGGCGGCGGCGGGGGCAGCTCGGCGACGAAGGACAGATAGAAGGCGAAAATGCCGAGCAACGCGATCGCTGCGGCGGCCCCGTAGATGCCGAACAACCACCGCCCGGCAGCGTCCAAGCTCAGCCAGATCTCGCTGATCGCCGTCCCGATGATCAGCACCCCGGCCAGCACGTGGGCCACGATCGACCAGATCCTGATCGACAAGGCGAGCTGCGGCGTCCCCAGTTCAGGCTTGCGGGTGCGCAGCAGGGTGAACACCACCGGCAGAGCCGCGAGCGCAACGAGGGCACCCGCCAGTATGCGCAGCGCCATCCCGAGCGTG
>DASTKA010000193.1:0-3399 GCA_035716165.1 Mycobacterium sp.
GCAAACTTCGAGCTTGGGCCGCCCGGCCCTGCCAACAACTCGACCGGGCCCGGTTCACCGATCGCCCGCACGCTGGTCACGCCCGCCGCCCGGCTGGCGCTCGACGATTTCTTCGACGGGCAGCTTCTGCGGCTTACCCGCCGGCGCTGACAGCGGCCGGCGGTGCTGTGGCCGCGCTGGCCGGGTTCAGGTTGGCCAGATGCCCGCTTTCCACTCCCGCCGCCGGGTCGAGTTCGCAGTCGACGATCGACGGCGCCCCGGACCCGATGGCCTCTGTCAGTGCCGCGCGCAGCTCCGACGGGGTGGTTGGGTGATATCCCTTGCCGCCGAACGCCTCCGCGAGCAGCTCGTGACGCGCCCGGGCATTCAGCACGGTCGGGGCCGGGTCGGATCCCGATGCGGCCGCGCCGGCAGTGGCCTCGTCGCCACGGTAGACGCCGCCGTTGTTGAGGATGACCACCGTTACCGGCAGCCGATAACGGCAGATGGTCTCGATCTCCATGCCGCTGAAGCCGAATGCGCTGTCGCCCTCGATCGCGACCACCGGCTTGCCGGTCTCGACGGCTGCGGCGATGGCATAGCCCATCCCGATGCCCATCACGCCCCAGGTTCCGGTGTCGAGCCGGTGCCGCGGCAGCTCCATGTCGATGACGTTGCGGGCCAGGTCCAGCGCGTTGGCTCCTTCGTTGACGACATACACGTCCGGGTTGTCCTGCAGCACAGCGCGAATCGCGCCGAGGGCGTTGTAGAACCGCATGGGGTGTGGATCCTCGGCCAGGCGCTCGCTCATCTTGGCGTCGTTTCGCGCGGTCCGCTCGGCCAGTTCGCCGATCCACTCCGGCGGCGCGGTGATCGGGCGCGCGGCCACACCATCACACAGCGCGGACATCACCGAGCCGATGTCGCCGGCCAACGGCGCATCGATCCGCTGGTTGCTGTCGAATTCGGAAGCGGCGATGTCCACCTGCACGAACTTGGCGTCCGTACTCCATTGCGGTGACTCCCCATGTCCCAGAAGCCAATTCAGCCGCGCACCGACCAACAGGACCGCGTCGGCGCGCGAGATCGCCAGCGAGCGGGCGGCCGCGGCCGACTGCGGGTGCGAATCCGGCAGCAGGCCCTTGGCCATCGACATCGGCAAAAACGGAATCCCGGTGGCCTCGACGAACCTCCGAATCACGTTGTCGGCCTGGGCATACGCCGCACCCTTGCCGAGCACGATCAACGGCCGTCGCGCCTGGGCCAGCACGCCCAGCGCGCGGTCGATCGCATCCGGTGCCGGCAGCTGCCGCGGTGCGGGGTCGATCACCCGCCAGACCGTGCCCGCCGCGGCGGCGGCGTCCATCGCCTGGCCCAGGACCTCACCGGGGATGTCCAGGTACACGCCGCCGGGCCGGCCGGACACCGCGGTGCGAATGGCGCGCGCGACGCCGCGCCCGATGTCCTCGATCCGGCCAACCCGGTAGGCCGCCTTGGCGAACGGCTTCGCGGCGTTGAGCTGGTCGAGGTCCTGGTAGTCGCCGCGCTGCAGGTCCACCAGCGCTCGGCTGGAGGAGCCGGAAATCTGAATCATCGGAAAGCAATTCGTCGTCGCGTTGGCCAGCGCGGGCAGGCCGTTGAGGAAGCCGGGCCCGGACGTGGTGAGGCAGACTCCGGGCCGACGGGTGAGAAACCCGGCGGCGGCCGCGGCATTGCCGGCCGAGGCTTCCTGCCGAAAACCGATGTAACGGATTCCGGACGCCTGCGCGACGCGGGCGAGGTCCGTGATCGGGATGCCGACGATCCCGTAGATCGTCTCGACGTCGTTGGCCTTCAGCGCGTCCACCACAAGGTGAAAGCCATCGATCAGGCCCGTCGGGTTCGGAGATGCCGAAGCGGTGGACATGTGGCGACTCCTCGGATGCTTTGCGGTACTGCCTGGCCATCACTGTGGCCCCGGCGCACCCCACGTGTCCAAGACGAGGGCACTATCCGGCGATTTACGCTGTCTATCGTGGCAGGTCAGCGCAATGCTACCGGCGTTAGCAGCAAGTGGAAGGAGTCCGGCGATGGCAACTGACGCGATCACCACCGGGGAGGGCTCGACGGAATCCGCCAGCCCCGGCATCGCCGACCTGGTCGAGGCGGCGGCACGCCGGTCGCCCCAGGCGCGGGCATTGGTCGTCACCGCCGGACGCGTACCGGTCAGCTACCGCGAGTTGATCGGGCTGATCGACGATCTGGCCGCACAGCTCACGGCCGTCGGTCTGCGCCCTGGGGACCGAGTCGCGCTGCGCGCCGGCAGCAGCGCCGAGTTCGTCGTCGGGCTGCTCGGGGCTTCGCGCGCGGATCTCGTTGTGGTTCCGCTGGATCCGGCTCTGCCCGCCGCCGAGCACCGTGCCCGCTGCGAGGCCGTGGGCGCCCGCGCGGTGCTCGTCGACGAGCCCCGCGACGCCGACGGCGACGAGGCTGCGCCGCCGTGGTGGCCGATCGCGGTGGCCGTCGGGCCTGACGGAACCACCCTGGCGGTCAGCCTGGAAGTCACCGCGGCGCCCCGAAGCGACGTGTCGGCACCCGAGGGGCTGCGCGACGACGACGCCATGATCATGTTCACCGGCGGAACCACCGGTGTGCCCAAAATGGTTCCCTGGACGCGCCACAACATCGCCAGCTCGGTCGCGGCCATCATCGCCGGGTACGAGCTGGGTCCGCGGGACGCGACGGTGGCGGTGATGCCGCTGTACCACGGGCACGGTCTGCTCGCCGCGCTGCTGGGCACGCTCGTGTCCGGGGGAGCGGTGTTGCTGCCCGCGCGAGGAAAGTTCTCCGCGCACACGTTTTGGGATGACATCGAGGCGGTCGCGGCCACCTGGTACACGGCCGTCCCGACGATCCATCAGATTCTGTTGGAGCGCGCCCGAACCGAACACGCGGGCAGCACGCCCGCCCTGCGGTTCATGCGTAGTTGCAGTGCGCCGCTGACCGCCGAGACGGCGCAGGCGCTGCACGACACGTTCTCGGCGCCGGTGGTGTGCGCATTCGGGATGACCGAGTCGACCCACCAGGTGGCGACGACGGCCATCGGCCGTGCCGGGCACAGCGAAAACCCCGGTGCCACACCGGGTCTCGTCGGCCGCTCGACGGGCCCGGGAATCCGGATCGTCGGGCCCGAGGGCAAGGCACTGCCGGCGGAGACGGTCGGCGAAGTCTGGCTGCACGGCCCCACCGTGGTGCGTGGCTACCTCGGCGATCCGTCCATCACCGACGCCAACTTCACCCAGGGGTGGTTGCACACCGGCGACCTGGGCACGCTGTCGCCGTCCGGTGACCTCGTCATCCGCGGCCGCATCAAGGAACTCATCAACCGGGGTGGGGAGAAGATTTCGCCGGAGCGCGTCGAGGGCGTCCTGGCCGCCCATC
>DASTKA010000194.1:0-2773 GCA_035716165.1 Mycobacterium sp.
TCGCGTGGAGCCAATCGGCGTTTCGGGCGGGTCCGTTGACCGCGTCGATGCCGACCCTGCAGATGTCGCAGCCGGTGGTGGCGGCGGCGCTCGGCGTCGTTGTCCTGGGCGAGACGCTGAACACGGATCGCGCCGGGATCATCGCGTTGGTGGCCGCGGCGTTGGTGATGACCGCGGCCATCGTCAAGCTGGCGCGCGTCGAGGCCGTTGCGACCCGCGACAGGGTCGAGGCGGAGCTGCACGACGAGGCCGGCTTGCCCGCCTAATCGCCCTGTGGCCGCCTGAATGACGAATTCATTGCGGTGTTGACACCGAACGGCCGCCCCGATTCGCGTGTGCGTGGGAGTGTCGGCAAATGCCATTACAATTCCTGCAGCTACCTCGCTGGTCAGCGGTGACCACCTAGAGAATTCCATAGGAGGTCACTGGATGACGCATTTGCGGAGACGACGATCGTGGCTGGTGGCCGCGATCATTCCGATTGCTGTGTTCAGTGCTGCCTGTAACGGCAGCCACGCGGCGGCACCGGAGAAGGTCATCTTCGACAAGGGCACCCCGCTGGCCGACCTGCTCGTCCCCAAGCTCACCGCCTCGGTGAGCGACGGAGCCGTCGGTGTGACGGTGGATGCGCCCGTCACGGTGAGCGTTGCCGACGGCGTGCTCGCGTCGGTCACCATGGTCAACGAGAACGGCAAGTCGATCATGGGGCAGTTGAGTCCCGACGGGCTGCGCTGGTCGACCACCGAGCAGCTCGGCTACAACCGGCGCTACACGCTGAATGCGAAGGCGACCGGCCTGGGCGGCGCCGCCAGCAAGCAGATGACCTTCGAGACCAGTTCGCCCGCCCACCTGACCATGCCCTACGTCAATCCGGCCGACGGTGACGTGGTGGGCATCGGCGAGCCGGTGGCGATCCGCTTCGACGAGAACATCGCGAACCGGGCGGCGGCCCAGAAGGCCATCAACATCACCACCAACCCTCCGGTGGAGGGCGCGTTCTATTGGCTTAACAACCGCGAAGTGCGTTGGCGCCCAGAGCGTTTCTGGAAATCGGGAACCACCATCGACGTGGCGGTCAACACCTACGGGGTCGATCTGGGCGACGGGATGTTCGGCGAGGACAACGTCAAGACGCACTTCACCATCGGTGACGAGGTGATCTCGACGGCCGACGACACCACGAAGACCGTGACCGTGCGGGTCAACGGTGACGTCGTCAAGACCATGCCGACCTCGATGGGCAAGGACAGCACCCCAACGGCCAACGGCGTCTACATCATTGGTGGGCGGTTCAAGCACATCATCATGGATTCCTCGACCTACGGCGTTCCGGTCAACTCGCCCAACGGGTATCGCACCGAAGTCGACTGGGCCACGCAGATGTCCTACAGCGGCGTCTTCGTGCACTCGGCGCCGTGGTCGGTCGGCGCCCAGGGCCACACCAACACCAGCCACGGGTGCCTCAACGTGAGTCCGAGCAACGCCGAGTGGTTCTACGACCACAGCAAGAGCGGCGACATCGTTGAGGTGGTCCATACGGTCGGCTCGACGCTGCCCGGCATCGAGGGCCTGGGCGACTGGAACATCCCCTGGGCGCAGTGGAAAGCGGGCAACGCCAACACCTGACCGAGGTTCGGCCAGCTCTCGCGACTGCGCGTCAAAAAAAGGTCAGGGAGCGGTGATAGCTCCCTGACCTGTGGGGTGAGTGACGGGACTCGAACCCGCGACATTCAGGATCACAACCTGACGCTCTACCAACTGAACTACACCCACCACGGCCGCAAGCCGACCTTCGCACGATGAAGGTCAACGAGCGGCGACGTCGATACTAGCCGGTTGGCGGCGCGCTGGCCGAATCGTTTGGCCCCGGTGCGTCTTTTCCGCCGTCAAGGGCGGCGACGACCGCTTCGATTTCGCTGGTAGAGGGGCCCGGCGGCGAGACGAACGCCGTCTGCCGATAGAACTGCAACTCTCGGATCGACTCGTGGATGTCGGCCAATGCGCGATGGGCCAGCCCCTTGACCGGCTGACCGAAGTAGATCCGCGGATACCAGCGGCGGCAGAGCTCTTTGATCGAACTCACATCGATCATGCGGTAGTGCAGGAACGAATCCAGGGCGGGCATGTCGCGCATGATGAAGGCGCGGTCGGTGGCGATGGAGTTGCCGGCCAGCGGCGCCGTCTTCGGTTGCTTGACGTGTTCGCCGATGTAGTCCAGGACCATCGCCTCGGCGGTCGCCAGGTCGACGGTCGACGCCCGCACCTCGTCGGTCAGCCCCGAGCGCGTATGCATTTCGGTGACCACGTCGCCCATCGCCGCCAGCGCGGCGTCGTCGGCATGAATCACCACGTCGACCCCCTCGCCGAGAACGTTCAAATCGGCGTCGGTCACCAGCGCCGCGATCTCGATCAGCTTGTCCGAGCCCAGATCAAGCCCGGTCATCTCGCAGTCGATCCACACCAATTCGTCTCGCACAGCGCTCAGACTAGTGGCGATCGCAAGTGCGGCGGAGCCGGGCGCGGCTGGTCGCCACCACCAGACTGGGCGCAGTTGACGTCCGCGCCGGCCCTCGCCCCCGTATCCGCTCGAGAAGTAGGGTGAGCGTTGCCGAACTGCATGCCGAATCATCGGGGAAGAGAGGCGCAGCGCGATGAGCACCGATTCAGGGGCCGCGACGCGGATCGCCGACGGCTACGCCGTCGACGGCCAGGCACTGGAACTGGGCACGGTCGTCATCGACGGCGCGGCCGATCCGACGGCCCAGATCCGCAT
>DASTKA010000195.1:0-3442 GCA_035716165.1 Mycobacterium sp.
CCGGTTGACGACGAAGTCGTTGAGGATCATCGGCGTCATGACACCGGCCGGGTGGATCGAGTTGACCCGAATCTTGTGCGGCGCATAGGCATTGGCGGCCGAGCGCATCAACCCCACCACGCCGTGCTTGGAGGCGGCGTAGGCGAACATCGCGGAACTGCCGTCGCCGCCCCGGCCGGTCAGGCCCTGCGACGAGCTGATCATCACGATCGAGCCGCCCCGGCCCTTACGGATGATCGACGGCACCGTCGCGAGCAGCGTGTGCCAGACCCCCTTGAGATTCGTGTCCACGATCGAGTTGAACACCGGCTCGGAATGGGCGTCGGTGTCACCGATCGCGACCACTCCCGCGTTGGCGATGACGATGTCCACCTCTCCGATAACGTCGATCGCGCTCTGCACCCCCGCCTCCAGCTGTGCCAGGTCGCGGACGTCGGCGACGACGGGCGCGGCCTTGCGCCCGGCGGCTTCGACCAGCCGTACGGTCTCCTCGAGATCGGCCTTGGTCCCCAGCGCATAGGGGATCGCCTCGAGATCGGCGCAGATGTCGACGGCGATGATGTCGGCGCCCCGCTCGGCCAGTGCGACGGCGTGGCTGCGGCCCTGGCCGCGCGCGGCGCCGGTGATGACGGCGACCGTGTTGTCGAATTCGCCCATGGCTACACCTCCAGTGTCGTGCGGGTCTCGTGTTCGGCGAAGGCCACCAGCCGCGCGGCCGCGTCGTAGTCGCACGCCGGTGGCGTGCGGCCGGCGAGCGTCGGGCCGCCGCGCAGCCCGAACCTGCCGGTGACCCCGACGTAGCTGCCCGGCGGAATCGGCTCGCTGATGCAGTAGAGGGTGGGCGCCGCACCCTCGTCGATGTCGTTGGCCAACCGGTCGGCCACCGCTTTGGCCCCCTTGTGGGCCAGCGACATCAGCGGCGATTCGCCCAGGTTCGACAGGTTCGAGGCCACCCAGCCCGGGTGGGTGAGCTGGGTGACGATCGGCGATCCGGCGGCGCGCAGCCTGCGGTCCAGCTCCAGGCCCCACAGCATGACCGCGAGCTTGGACTGCGCGTAGGCGCCCAGCCTCGTCCACTTGTGCTTCCGCAGGTGTAAATCGTCGAGCCGCAGCGTCGCCGACCGGTGTGCGTCGGATCCGACGTTGATGATCTGCGAACGCACCTTGGTCAGTAGCAGATTGGTCAGGGCGAACGGTCCGAGCAGGTTGGTGCCCAGCGTCGTCTCGAAGCCGTCGACCGTCTCGGTGCGCCGGTCGGTCAGGGTGCCGGCGTTGTTGATCAGGATGTCCACGGGCTCGTCGATCTGGCCCGCGAAGGCGCGCACCGACGACAGGTCGGCGAGGTCGAGTCTCACCACCGCGGTCGAGCCACCGATTTCCGTCGCGCGTTGTTCGCCGAGTTCGGTGTTGCGCACGGCCAGGATCACATGGGCCCCGGCTTTGGCGAGCGCGCGCGAGGTGCCGAGCCCGACGCCGTTGGTCGCTCCGGTCACGATCACGCGTTTGCCGGTGAGGTTGCCGAGCCTGCTCGGTGTCCACGGTGAGGTCACGCCGACCAAGACTAATGGTCGGTTCTATGTAAGTTGGACCGGTTCTGCCAACATTGTTCGCGGAACAGTGCGGAGACTCCCGAGGCGGTTCGACATGAGTGACAGCGCCACCCAGATCACCAACCTCATCTACACCTACGCGCAGCTTCTCGACGGCGGCGACCTGGACGGGGTGGCCCGGCTCTTCGAGCACGGCCGCATCTGCGGCGTCCAGGACGGCCCACCGGAGACGGTGTTCGCCGGCTCGGCCCGGGTGCGGGAGATGTATGACATGGCCACGCGCATCTACGACGACGGCACCCCGAAGACCAAACACAACACGACCAACGTGCAGCTCTACATCGACGAGGCCGCCGGAACCGCGCAGAGCACGTCCTATTACTGCGTCACGCAGGCCACCGATGACCTGCCGCTGCAGGTGATCGTCACCGGGCACTACAAGGACACGTTTCATCGGGTGGACGGCGCCTGGTGTTTCGACAGCCGCACCATGTTCGTCGACCAGGTCGGCGACGTCAGCCGGCATCTGAAGTTCTGACCCGTGGCATCCGCGAGCGCGTCCGACGGCCCATTCGACCCGGCCGCCGTGCTGGCCGACGCCCCCCTGCGGATTATCGGAGGAACAGCGCATGCCTGACCACCCGGTCGCGACGCAGTCCCAGCACGAGCAGGAGCTGGCGGCCCTCGACCTGATCGAGCACCCGGTCGTCAAGGCCTCCTACCGCACGGTTGCCGAGACCTGGCTCGGCCGCGCCAAGGCATCCGACGCGATGCGCGAACGATTCGACGACGCGTTCGCCGAGGTGATGTTCTCGGCGGCGGTGTGGTCGTCCAATCAGGACAAGCTGCGGCCCAAGGTCAGCTGCATCACCCGGCTCGCGCACCCAGTGGACGGCCGCCACGTTCCCGGATCGCGTTGGGGCATCGACAATCCCGATAGCGTGTACCGGGTGATCCCGATCTCCGGCGACGAGCGCTACGAGATCCACGGCCGGGTCGGTGAGCACCGCATGACCGAGAACTACTTCACGCTGTGGGACGCGCACATGGGCACCGTCGCCGTGCTCAACGGCCGCACCATGCAGGTCGGCTCCGACGGCAGCTACACCATCACCGTCGACTCCGACCCCGCGAACGGCCGGCCCAACCACGTGCAGACCTCGCCGGAGGCCCACGAGTTCTACATCCGCGACGTGCTGCTCGACTGGGGCCGCGACGACCCCAATCACATTGAGGTACAACGACTCGGCGGTGCGCCGGCCGCCCCGGCGCGCACGCTCGACAAGCAGGCCGAGGCCACCGCGGCGATGATGGATTACTTCGCCGACTTCACCGGCAAGCTCAGCCACGGCGTCTACAAGATGCCGGCCAACCACTTCAACCTGGCCTGGTCGGCCGACAAGGCCGGCGCGATGCGCAACCAGGTCTACGTGATGGGCCGCTTCGACCTCGCCCCGGACGAGGCGTTCGTCGTCGACCTGAACGACGGTGGCGCGGAATACTTCACGGTGCCGCTGAGCAACATCTGGGGCACCACCCTCGATCTCGTCGACCGCACCGGCAGCCTCAACAAGGCGCAGTCGGTGGCCAACGAGGACGGCAGCTACACCTACGTGATCTCACCCGTCGATCCCGGCGTGGCGAACTGGATCGACTCCGACGGCCTGCGGGAGGCCATCTTGACCCTGCGCATGGCGGAATTCGGCGCGGGCGGTCCGCGCGAAGACCTCGGCGCGCGCGGGCGGGTGGTGAAGCTGGACCGGCTCGACGCCGAGGTCCCCCACCTGCCGCGGGTGAGCGAACAGCAGCGCGCGACGGAGCTGGCGCAGCGGCGCAGGGCCTATCTGCGCCGCCTGCCGGAAGGGACGATCTGACGATGTCGCGCTGGCTGA
>DASTKA010000196.1:0-5618 GCA_035716165.1 Mycobacterium sp.
AAGGCCGGGCTGACCTGCCTGGGCTGGCCGGTGGAGCACGGCGGCCGGGGACTGTCCACCGCGCACCGGGTTGCCTTCTACGAGGAGTACGCCAAGGCCGACGCCCCGGACAAGGTCAATCACTTCGGGGAGGAGCTGCTCGGCCCCACGCTGATCGCCTTCGGGACACCCGAACAGCAGCGGCGCTTCCTGCCGAAGATCCTCGACGTCACCGAGTTGTGGTGCCAGGGATATTCGGAGCCCGGCGCCGGCAGCGACCTCGCCAACGTGGCGACCACCGCGGAGCTCGACGGCGACGAGTGGGTGATCAACGGCCAGAAGGTGTGGACGTCGCTGGCCCACCTGTCGCAATGGTGCTTCGTGGTCGCGCGCACCGAGAAGGGTTCCAAGCGCCACGCCGGCCTGTCCTATCTGCTGGTTCCGCTGGATCAGCCGGGCGTGGAAGTCCGCCCGATCGTCCAGATCACCGGCACCGCGGAATTCAACGAGGTGTTCTTCGACGACGCGCGCACCGAGGCCGGCCTGGTGGTCGGCGAGCAGGGCGACGGCTGGCGGGTCGCCATGGGCACGCTGACCTTCGAGCGTGGCGTCTCGACACTCGGGCAGCAGATCCGTTATGCGCGTGAGCTTTCCAACCTCGCCGAGCTCGCCCAGCGCACCGGCGCCGCCGACGACCCGTTCATCCGCGAGCGGCTGACCCGGGCGTGGACCGGGCTGCGGGCCATGCGCAGCTACGCGCTGGCCACCATGGACGTCGAGCAGCCCGGACAGGACAACGTGTCGAAGTTGCTGTGGGCCAACTGGCATCGCGATCTGGGCGAGCTGGCCATGGACGTCATCGGCAAGCCGGGCCTGACGCTGGCCGACGGCGAGTTCGACGAATGGCAGCGGCTGTTCCTGTTCACCCGCGCGGACACCATCTACGGCGGATCCAACGAGATCCAGCGCAACATCATCGCCGAGCGAGTGCTCGGCCTACCCCGAGAGGTGAAGGGATGAGCCTGTCCGAGGCCCCGAAAGAGATTGCCGGACACGGACTCCTGCAGGGCAAGGTGGTGGTCGTCACCGCCGCCGCGGGCACCGGCATCGGCGCGTCGACGGCACGGCGGGCGCTGGCCGAGGGAGCCGACGTGCTGATCTCGGACCACCACGAACGACGGCTGGGGGAGACCGCCGACCAGCTCGCCGCGCTCGGACAGGGCAGGGTCGAAAGCGTGCTGTGCGACGTGACGTCCACCGCACAGGTCGATGCGCTGTTCGCCTCGGCCACCGCGCGGATGGGGCGCGTCGACGTCCTGGTGAACAACGCCGGGCTGGGCGGACAGACGCCGGTTGTCGACATGACCGACGAGGAATGGGACCGCGTCCTGGACGTCACCCTCACGTCGGTGTTTCGCGCCACCCGCGCGGCGCTGCGTTACTTCCGCGACGCGCCGCATGGCGGGGTGATCGTCAACAACGCGAGCGTTCTGGGCTGGCGTGCCCAGCACTCGCAGGCGCACTACGCCGCCGCCAAGGCGGGGGTGATGGCGTTGACGCGCTGCAGCGCAATCGAAGCCGCCGAGTACGACGTGCGGATCAACGCGGTGTCGCCGAGCATCGCGCGGCACAAGTTTCTGGAGAAGACGTCGTCGGCCGATCTGCTCGACCGGCTGTCGGCCGGCGAAGCCTTCGGGCGCGCCGCCGAACCGTGGGAGGTGGCGGCCACCATCGCCTTTCTCGCCAGCGACTACTCCAGCTACCTGACCGGCGAGGTCATCTCGGTCTCCAGCCAGCACCCGTAAGCTCCCGGTGGCCAAGCAAGCGCTTGGTTGATATCCTGACCCGGTGGACCGAGTAGCCGGCCAGGCGAACAGCCGCCGCGACGAGTTGTTGGACCTCGCCGCGACGATGTTCGCCGAGCGCGGACTGCGGGCCACCACCGTGCGCGACATCGCCGACAGCGCCGGCATCCTCTCCGGCAGCCTCTATCATCACTTCTCTTCCAAAGAGGAGATGGTCGACGAGTTGCTGCGCAGCTTCCTGGACTGGTTGTTCGCCCGCTACCGCGAGATCGTGGATAGCGAGGCCAACCCGCTCGAGCGGCTCAAGGGGCTCTTCCTGGCGTCGTTCGAGGCGATCGAGCATCGGCACGCGCAGGTCGTCATCTATCAGGACGAAGCCCAACGGTTGCTGTCGCAGCCCCGGTTCTCCTACATCGAGGACATGAACCGGCAGCAACGCAAGATGTGGGTCGAGGTGATCAACCAGGGCATCGACGAGGGCTACTTCCAGCCCGACCTCAACGTCGACCTCGTCTACCGTTTCATCCGTGACACCACCTGGGTGTCGGTGCGCTGGTATCAGCCCGGCGGACCGCTGACAGCTCAGCAGGTGGGCCAGCAATATCTCGCCATCGTTCTCGGCGGGATTACCAAAGAAGGAATCTGAAAATGGCTCGTGTCGGCGACGATGCAGAGCGAAGCGATGAGGAGGAGCGACACCATGGCTGAGGCGTACGTCATCGACGCTGTACGCACCGCGGTCGGCAAGCGCGGCGGATCGCTGGCCGGAATCCACCCCGTGGATCTCGGCGCCCTGGGTTGGCGAGGGCTGCTCGACCGCGTCGACGTCGATCCCGGTGCCGTTGAGGACGTGATCGCCGGCTGTGTCGATGCCATCGGCGCGCAGGCGGGCAACATCGCGCGGCTCTCCTGGCTGGCCGCCGGCTATCCCGAAGAGGTTCCCGGCGTCACCGTCGACCGGCAGTGCGGCTCCAGTCAGCAGGCCATCTCCTTTGGCGCACAAGCGGTCCTGTCCGGCACGGCCGATCTGATCGTCGCCGGCGGCGTGCAGAACATGAGCCAGATCCCGATCTCGTCGGCCATGACGGTCGGCGAGCAGTTCGGATTCACCTCGCCGACAAACGAATCCAAACAGTGGCTGCACCGCTACGGCGACCAGGAGATCTCGCAGTTCCGCGGCTCGGAGATGATCGCCGAAAAGTGGAACCTGTCCCGCGAGGAGATGGAGCGCTACGCGCTGACCAGCCACGAGCGCGCGTTCGCGGCGATTCGCGGAGGTCACTTCGACAACGAAATCATCACCGTCGAAACGGAATCCGGGCCGTTCCGGGTCGACGAGGGGCCGCGCGAGTCGTCGCTGGAGAAGATGGCCGGGCTCAAGCCGCTGGTCGAGGGTGGCCGGTTGACGGCGGCCATGGCCAGCCAGATTTCCGACGGTGCCAGCGCCGTGCTGCTGGCGTCCGAAAAGGCGGTCAAGGAGCACAATCTGACGCCGCGGGCCCGCATCCACCACATCAGCGCTCGCGCCGCCGACCCGGTCTTCATGCTGACCGGGCCCATCCCGGCGACGCGCTACGCGCTGGACAAGACCGGGCTGTCCATCGACGACATCGACACCGTCGAGATCAACGAGGCGTTCGCGCCGGTGGTGCTGGCGTGGCTCAAGGAGATCAAGGCCGACCCGGAGAAGGTCAACCCCAACGGCGGTGCGATCGCGCTCGGTCATCCGCTGGGAGCCACCGGCGCCAAGCTGTTCACCACCATGCTCAACGAGCTGGAGCGCATCGGCGGCCGCTATGGGCTGCAGACGATGTGTGAGGGCGGCGGCACGGCCAACGTCACGATCATCGAGCGCTTGTAGCGGTCTCGAACGGCGGAACGATCAGGCCCGGGTCGGATCGAACTCGAGTACCTGGGTGAGGCGAATGTTATTGCCGGACGGATCGCGGAAGGAAGTGTCGATGCCGTACGCCTGCCGGGTGGGAGGGTCGTTGAATGTGACCCCGCGAGCGGACAATTCGTCGTAGCGAGCTTGACAATCGTCGGTCTCCAGAAACAGGGTGCCGCCTGCTCCCTTGGCCACCAGTTCAGCCAGTTGTGCGCTGTCCCCGGCGTCGAGCATTGGCGGTTTTGGAACGGGCATCAGCACCAGCCCGACGTCGTCTTGCCCGACGGGTCCGACGCACAGCCAGCGGAAGTTCCACGCCTCCATCGTCACATCGGCCCGGATCTCCCAGCCGAGCGTCTTGGTGTAGAACTGCAGCGCTGCGTCTTGGTCATGCACCCAGAACTGGGCGTTAGCGATCTTGAGCATTGGTTCTCCTGACTTCGGTCTGTCGTTTTGAAGCTACGGAGGTCGCTGGTTCGCCGTCTTCTCGAAACGTGCGGTTTTGTGGACGCCCGTAGGCCAGCACGACACAGCGTGGAATACGCACGTGGCGGTCGGCCGGCGGGAACTTGTTCCGGTAGGCCTGCGGCGTGCCGCCGAACATGCGGCGAAAGCTGGTGGTGAACGAGCCGACGCTTTCCCAACCGACGGCGAAGCAAACAGCGGCGACCGTCCAGTCGGTTGTGCGCAGCAACGCTGCGGCTCGTTCGAGCCGCCGCGTCAGCAGGTACTGGTGCGGCGACTCGCCGAACGTCTGTTTGAAGCGCCGACTGAAGTGGGCTGGTGATAGTCCTGCGGCCATTGCCAGGTCGGCGACGGAGAGCGGCTCGTGATAATGCGCGTCGACGAGGTCTTTGGCACGAAGAAGATGCCGGGCGGTTGGTGCGGCTGCCACCTTCCCAGTGTGCCGGACCAGTAGCGTGGGCGACCCCTCACCGGGTGGCAATAACCAGACCGATGCCGCCCAGGGCGAGCAGCCAGCTGGTGAAGCTGCCGACTAGGAAGTACTCGGTCAACTGGTCGATGCCGACGTCGCCGTTGCGGTTCGTTTGAGCGTTCAGTTCCGGAAACCGGATGATGCCCTTGGCGGCGACGACGGCGCTGGCGGCGGCCACCTGTCCGCCCACGCCCAGGCTCAGGATCAGCAGGCGTTCCAGCGGTCCCAGCAGCCTGCCGCCCTTGAGCCGGTCCGACGGCTGCGGCTCGCCGGCCGGACGCACCGCGCCCACCGAGCCAAGAACCAGGCGCACCAACTGATTTGCCGTGGCGAACTGGACCAGGACCACGCCGGCGAGCATCAGCAGCCGGGTGGGTGTGATGTGGCCGAGCGGCAGGTGAACCCAGGCCGACCACCGCGCGACCATACCGTTGGCCGGCGAGGACCAGCCGGACAGCACCGCCAGCATCGCCAGGGCGCCGCCGAGGACGGCCAACGGTGCGCCTTGCCGGGCGCCGCTGTGCTCGCTTCGCGCGCACAGCCATTCCCAGGCGATGACCGCCCCGGCCGCCGACACGAGCAACACGATGTCGCCGGCGTGCCACAGGGCACTCAGCGCCGCGCAGGCCACGACCACGATCGGCCCTATCAACAGCGACGGCCAGAGGGTGCGGATCGCTCGCCTGCAGAGGTCGGCGACACCGACGGCGATCAGCAGGACCGCGATGGCGCTCATGGCACACCCCGAAGATATTGGCTGGCAACGACAATCAGATCCAAGCCATCACGGCTCGCACGCTGGGACACCGCCGACGGGCTGATGCCCTCGTCCGCGGCGAGCTCCTTTTTGGTCCGGCCCGTCATCAACCCCCGCAGAATTCGCAACGATCTCTCATCGAGCGATCCAAGCAGATGGTCCCGACAGATCAGGGCCGCGTTGATTGCGGGGGAGTCGCTGCGAGTGTCGCCGTCCGCCCGGAAGGTCGTGCGTACCAGCGTGAAGCCGGGC
>DASTKA010000197.1:0-2172 GCA_035716165.1 Mycobacterium sp.
CGGTTGCCGACCTGATCGTGCGTGCAGGTGTAGGCGACCAGCCGGGTGGCCGGGATGCCGGTCTTCTCGCTGGTGTCCAGCGGCCGCCCGTGGCGGCGACGCCGGAACGACGAATAGGTGGCGGCGTGAAAGAAGCCGTGCCGCAGCGTCTGCGTCAGGGTGGCCAGGCTCCCGAAGTCGGCGTAGTAGCCTTGGCGCTCGCCGGAGACCGCGGTGTGGATGGCGTGATGAATGTCGTCGGCCCACTGCCCGGTCAGGCCGTAACCGCCGCGATCGCGCGGAGTGATCAGCCGCGGGTCGTTCAGGTCGCTCTCGGCGATCAGCGACAGCGGGCGCCTCACCTGCTTTGCCAGCCAGTCTGTTTCGGTGGCAAGCTCCTCGAGGATATGGATCGCGGTGGTGTCCACCAGCGCGTGGACGGCATCCAGCCGCAGGCCGTCGGCATGGAAATCGCGCATCCAGCGCAGCGCGCACCCGATGATGTAGCGGCGCACCTCGTCGGAATCGGCGTCGGCGATGTTGATGCCTTCACCCCACGGGTTGCTCGCCGACGACAGGTAGGGCCCGTAGCGCGGCAGGTAGTTGCCCGACGGGCCGAGGTGGTTGAAGACCGCGTCGATGAGCACCCCCAAACCCTTGGCGTGGCAGGCGTCGACGAAGCGCACCAGCCCGTCCGGGCCGCCGTAGGGTTCGTGCACGCTGTACCAGAGCACGCCGTCGTATCCCCAGCCGTGCGTGCCGGCGAAGGAGTTCACCGGCATCAGCTCGACGAAGTCCACGCCGAGATCCACCAGATAGTCCAGCTTCTCGATAGCGGAATCAAAGGTGCCGGCCTCGGTGAAGGTGCCCAGGTGTAGCTCGTAGATCACCGCGCCCTCGACCGGACGCCCCGCCCACGCGGAGTCGGTCCACGTCGCCGCGGCCGGATCCCACAATTGCGAGCGGGCGTGCACGCCCTCGGGCTGGCGTGCCGAGCGCGGGTCGGGCAACACGGTGGGGTCGTCGTCGAGCAGATAGCCGTAGCGGGCGTCCGGCGCGGTGTCCACCGTCGCATGCCACCAGCCATCGGCCGAGCGCGTCATGGCGTGCGTCTGGCCGTCGACGTCGAGCCGAACCAGCTCGGGTTTGGGCGCCCAGACCCGGAATTCAGTCATGGTGGCGCTCCAGCAGCACGACGGGCAGGTCGGCGAACAATTGGGCCGCCGACGTCGGACCGTCCGCGATCACCCCGGTGAGCGCGTCCTTCCAGGTTCCGTCCGGGAGCGGCAAAACCGTATTGCCCCAGCCCGTTTCGGACAGCCGCACGGTCCAGCGGGTCACCGCCACCACGATGTCCTCGCCGCGGCGGAAGGCCAGCACGTGGTCGCTGGCGTCCCCGTTGGCCAGTAGCGGCACGTAGTCGCCGTGCTGGAAGGTGTCCGCATGGTGACGGCGCACGCGAAGCGCGGTGGTGACGACCCGGATCTTCGGATGCTCCAACTCCCGCAGGGCGGCGCGCCGGGCGGCGTAGTCGACGGCACGACGATTGTCCGGGTCGACCAGGCTGTCGTCCCACAGCTCGGTGCCCTGGTACACATCGGGAATCCCGGGGACGGTCAGCGCCAGCAGCTTCTGGGCCAGCGCGTCGCTGGCGGCATGCGGATTGAGTTGGGCGACAAGCTCGGTCAGCTGGCCGGCCACCGGGCCGTCGAGCACGGAGTCCAGCCACCGGTGCACCGCGTCCTCGAATTCGGCGTCCGGGTCGTTCCAGGAGGTGTGCCAGGACGCTTCGCGGATGGCCTTCTCGGTGTAGCCGTGCAGCCGGTCGCGCAGCTCGGCGGTGACCTCACCGGTGACCGGCCATACGCCGAAGATGTTCTGCCACAGGAATCGGCCGGTCGCCGGATCCGGGGAGGGGGCCTTGATCTCCCAGCGCGCCAGGAACTCGCTCCACAACGACGGCACCTGCGACAGCACCGAAATCCGGGCTCGCACGTCCTCGCCCCGTTTGGTGTCATGAGTGGTCAGCGTCGTCATGGTCTGCGGCCACAACCGGGCCCGGGTGGCGGCGCTGTGGTGGAATTCGGCCGCACCCACACCGAAGCGGTGCGGCTCGCCACCCACCTCGTTCAGCGAAACCAGCCGCGCGTCGCGGTAGAACAGGCAGTCTTCGACGGCCTTGGCGGTGACGGC
>DASTKA010000198.1:0-3087 GCA_035716165.1 Mycobacterium sp.
GTGCGCACTGCGGCGGGGTGGCGCATCGCCCGCCGGCGCTACACCCAGGTCCGCATCGCCACGATAGGGGGCGCGTAGATGACATTCGCGACGAAATACGGCCCGTGGGCGCTGGTGGCCGGCGCCAGCGATGGCGTGGGCTCGGCGTTCGCCGAGGGCCTCGCCGAGCGCGGTGTGAACGTGGTACTCCTGGCCCGCAGGCAAACCGTGCTCGACCGTGTCGCCGCCGACATCGAGGCCAAGACGTCGGCGCAAACCCGCACCGTCGCAATCGATCTCGCGCAGCCGGGTGCGACCGCGGCGGTCACCGCGGCGGCCGGTGACCTCGAGATAGGAATGCTCGTGTACTGCGCGGGCGCCGACCCCGATTTCAAGCCGGTCCTCGCCAATCCGATCGAAGCCGCCGAGGCGATGGTGCAGCGCAACTGCATGGTGCCCATGCAGCTGTGTCACCATTTCGCGCCGGCGATGGTAGAGCGCGGCAGCGGCGGCATCGTCATCTTCGGCTCCGGCGCGGGGCTGGCCGGTGGGCCGAACATGGTCGCCTACGGCGCCTCCAAGGCGTTCGACATGGTCTTCGCCGAGGCGCTGTGGGCCGAACTGCACGACAAGGGCGTCGACGTCCTGGGTCTCATCCTGGGCAAGACCAACACACCGGCATTGCGCGAACTCGAATACACCCGCGGCCTGCTCGGGTCCCCCGACGAGGCGCCCCCTGATGCGGCGGCCGTGTCCGACGTCATCGCCGAGGCTTTCGAGAACCTGGGTAACGGCCCCACCCTGATGGTGGGTGACACCATGCGCGCCGCCGCGCAGCTGCTGTCGTCGCTGAACCGCAACCAGGCCGTCGAGCTGTTCGCTCAGGCCGCCGCCGCGGCGATGGGCCCGGACGCCTAGCCGGAACGGGCGGGGAACCGCAGCCGTTCGCTGTGCGTCGTACCGAATGATGACGAGGTTTGCCAAAGTCTTAAATCAGGGCAGCCTAACTCTTGCTTCCACAGTGCCCTGGGCAGCAAATATGGGTTTGCAGGTGCCACGGCATGGCGAATCCGGTGCGTTGCTGACAGCGGCTGTGGCGGGTACGTTGGGTAACCGGTTCGCCATCGCAACCGCGCCGACGTAGCTGCCCGATCGCCAGCCCCCGCAAAGGATGACGATGCTCGCCATAGACAGGCCCGCGACCACCGCCTCCACGACGGCGCGCTGGCGGCGCCGCACTTTGACCCGTTCCGGACTGATCACCGGCGCGTTCGTCGTTCCGGCCGTGGTCGTCCGGATCGCCGGGCTGCACACCGGCGCGGTGCTGGCCCTGCTGATCTTCGGCGCCGCGGTGGTGGCGGCCAGTTTCTTGCTGGCGTGGGCGGCCGAGGCGGCCCAGATCGACGTCTCCGGCGGGCTCGCCACGGCGCTACTCGCCCTGATCGCGGTGCTGCCCGAGTACGCCGTCGACCTGTACTACGCGTACGTCTCCGGCCACAACGCGGATTACACGCAGTACGCCGCGGCCAACATGACCGGGTCCAACCGGTTGTTGATGGGTCTGGGCTGGCCCGTCGTGGTGCTGGTGAGCATCTTGGTCGCACGCAAGGCCGGTACGGGCAAATCCACCGGCTTGACCCTGGAGCCAGCAAACCGCGTCGAACTCGGATTCCTGTTGATCGCCGGCGTGGTCGCGTTCGTGATCCCGGCGAGCGGCCAGATTCATTTCGGGCTGGGGCTGGCGTTGCTGGCCTGGTTCGGGTTCTACCTGTACAAGATCAGTCACGGCAGCGTCGAGGAGCCCGACCTGATCGGCACCGCGGCGGCCCTGGGGGACCTGCCCGACGGCCGCCGCCGCGTTGCGGTGGTCGGCCTTTTTCTGGTGTCGGGCGCGGTGATCCTGTTGTGCGCCAAGCCGTTTGCCGACAACCTGGTGGCCGCCGGTACCGAACTCGGCATCAACCGCTTCCTGCTGGTGCAGTGGCTGGCTCCGCTGGCCTCCGAAGCACCGGAATTCATCATCGCGACCATCTTCGCCAGCCGGGGCAAGGGCACGGCGGCCATCGCCACGCTGATCTCGTCCAAGGTCAACCAGTGGACCCTGCTGATCGGGTCGCTGCCGATCGCCCACCTGCTGGGGGGCGGCGGGTTCTCCCTGCAGCTCGACTCCCGTCAGGTGGAGGAGGTGCTGCTCACCGCGACCCAGACGATGATGGGGGTGGCGCTGATCCTGGCGCTGCGTTTCCAGCGCTCCGTCGCGTGCACACTGCTCGGCCTGTTCGTGGTTCAGTTCCCGATTTTCTCGACGCAGGGGCGGTTGCTGCTCTGCGGTGTCTACATCGCGGTGGCCGTCGTGGGGCTGATCGTCAACCGCCGCCACATCGCGGCCACCCTCAGGGCGCCGTTCTTCGGCACGGCGATCCGGCATAGCGGCCACCCCCACCTCGAACCGGACGGTCCCGCCCGCCGGCGGTAGCCGCGTCGCGCCGAGGCCCGGGCCAGGGCCCGCGGTCGCGCTGCGTATACGGTCCCACGTATGAAACGAGTGTCGGTGATCACGGGCGGCGCGGGTGGCATGGGCCTGGCCACGGCGAAAATCGTCGGCCGCGACCACACGCTGGTGTTGTGCGACGTCAGGCAGGACCGGCTGACGACCGCGGCCGAGGCACTGCGGGACCTCGGGATCGCTGCGACGGCCGTCGACTGCGACGTCACCGACCGGCAGGCGGTCGCAGATCTGCTGAAGACCGCCAACGGTCTCGGTACGGTCGCCTCCGTCATCCACACCGCGGGGGTGAGCCCGAGCATGGGTTCCGCCGACTACGTCATGCGGACCAACGCCGTCGGCACCGTCAACGTCAACGAGGAGTTCTTTGCGGTCGCCGCCGAGGGCGCGGTGATCGTCAACGTGGCATCGATGGCGGCGCACATGCTTCCCGCGGAAATGATTCCGACAGGCGACTTTCCGCAGGCGCTGGACGACACCGACGCCTTCATGGACGCCATGCTGGCCGCCTGCAGCATCGCTCCCGAGGAGGTGCGGTCCGGTATCGCCTACGCCGTGAGCAAGAGCTTCGTGAAGTGGTACAGCCAGGCGCAAGCCGAGCG
>DASTKA010000199.1:0-3780 GCA_035716165.1 Mycobacterium sp.
CATGCCGAAGTAGGTCGCGTTGAGACCCAGGAACGTCAACAACGCACCCGCAACGACATTCGACCAGATCGTGCCGGCGCTCAGCGCGACATCCGGCAGGATCCACGTCGAGACGATGACCCACACGCCCAGCACCGGCAGCGTCCAGGTCATGCCGTGCGCGCGATCCAGCGTCGTCGCGAACCCGTAGGCCAAGAACGCCACCGCGATCCCGACGATCAGGTCGGACGTGGCAAGCGATGCCATGGCGTTGAATCCGACGATCCACGGCGATGCGGCCACATACAGGCCGGTCAGCAGGACCAGACCGAAGGTGACATGCGCACTCATGGACTCGGCAACGCGCTCGTAGCGCGCGCGAAGAGCCAACAAATCGGGGTGGTGATCGATTGATGAATGGACTGTACTCATTTTTGTGACCTTTCTGTTATGCGGCAAGCCTTTTGAGCGTTGTCGCACCCATCCATCTACCGTCAAGATTACGCTCGGACGCCATTGACCAGCAACGAAAATCGACGGCCCGGGAGGCGCTCGGTGCGCCCGTATCGACAACGCGCGTAGCGTCTTAGGGCATGGATATCGTGGACCGGCTGCGCCTCGATGTGCCGATCGGACAGGCCGGCATGGGCGGCGGACTGGCGGGTGCGGCACTGGCGGGCGCGGTCGCGCGGGCGGGCGGGCTGGGCACCCTCGGCATCGACACGCCCAACCGGCTACGCGCGTCCATCGATCGGGTGCGCGAGCACGCGCCCGGCCGCGCCGTCGCGGTAAACCTGTTGGTGCCCTTCGTTCATCGCCGCCACGTCGAGGTCTGCGTCGGCGCCCGAGTGGACGCCGTCGTGGTGGCGTTCGGCGAAAAGCGGGGGCTCGTCGAGCATCTGCGCGATGCGGGCATCTTCGTCTTCGTGATGGTGGGTACCGAGGCGCAGGCACACGCCGCGATCGCCTGTGGGGCCGACGGTTTGATCGCCCAGGGACGCGAGGCCGGCGGCCATCTCGTCGGAACCATGCCGGCCCTGGAGTTCCTGCCGCTGGCCCTGCGCGCGGCCGGGATGCTTCCGGTGTTCCTGGCCGGCGGTATCGCCACCGCCGCCGACACCCGCGCCGCGCTGGACGCCGGCGCCAGCGGCGTCATCGCCGGCACCCGATTCCTGTTGACACACGAGGCCAACGCGAGCCACGAGTACCAACGACGAATCCTGCGCGCGGACAGGACAATCGAAACGAACCTGTTCGGCCTGAGCTGGCCGTTGCGTCACCGCGTCGTGCCCAACGCGGCCACCCGCCGCTGGTGCGGCGAGGACGGGAAGGCCAAGGCACTGCCCGCCATCCTGAACGCGGCCAGCCGCCCACTGTCGGCACTGGGCTATTTCGACGCCGGGCCGCTGATGCGCCTGCAGTCGCCCGGCCTCCCGTTCTTCACACCACTGGCGCCCGTGGCCGGCGTGCCCGATTCCTGGTTGGACAGCGCCGCCCTGTACGCCGGCGAAACCGTCTTGCGGATAGGCGAACTCATCTCGGCCGAACAGGCGGTCGCCGACCTCGACCCCCGCTGACGCCCTATCGCACCAGCGCGAACGCGAAACCGTCCCAGTGCTTGGCCCCCACGGTCTGGATCACCGCCGTGTCCAGCCGCGGATCCTCGCCCATCGCTTGCAGGGTTTGGCGCACCGCCTGCGCTTGAGCGTTGGTCTCCGGATCCAGTATTTGGCCCTGCCGAATCACGTTGTCCACCACGATGACCGCGCCGGGCCGCGACAATCGCACGGCCCACTGTAGGTACGCGGGGTAGTTCTCCTTGTCGGCATCGATGAAGATCAGATCGAAGGGACCGGTCACCGTCGGCAGCGTGTCCAGCGCGGCTCCGACGATCACCTCCACCCGATCGGCGAGGCCGGCCCGCTCCAAGTTGTCCCGCGCCACCTCGGCATGCTTGGGCTCGTATTCCAGCGTCACCACTCGCCCCTGCGGACCGGCGCCGCGCGCCAGCCAGATGGTGCTGAAACCACCCAACGTTCCGAGCTCGAGGATGTTGCGGGCACCGATGGCGCCGGCGAGCAGGCTCAAGAACTTCCCCTGCTGGACCGATACGGCGATCGGCGGCAATCCGGCCGCGCTGCTGGCCTCCAGGGCCGCGCTCGACGACGGGTCGTCGTCCACCACCGTGCTGTCCAAGAAAGCGTCGACGTCTTTGGGGGTTGGTTTCTCGGTCATGGCGCCCACGCTAGCCGGGCATGACGACGGTGGCACCGACAGTCGGGTGCGTCTCGAACCGGTTTCGATCATTTACCGCATACCCATGGGGGGTATATGATGGGGGTGCGGTCAACCCGCACCGCACAAGTCACCACGAAGAGAAAAGGTGAGTTCAATGGCAACTTACGAGGCCGGGACCGAGCTGACGTGCGGTCACGAAGGCTGCGGCTGTCGCGTCCGCATCGAGGTCCCCTGCCACTGCTCGGGCGCGGGTGAGCCGTACCGCTGCACGTGCGGCGACGCGCTGACCCCCGTCACGTAACCCGTAGGGCCGGTCGTGCGTACGGGCGCAGCCCGGAAGGTCTATCGTCCGAACGTACGACCGGCCAGCTCGACTGTGGCTTTCAGCCGCAACGTGATCGCCGACGCACCCACCGCCGCCGTATAGGCGCCCGGGGTGATCCGCCAGCTCCCGGCGCCGCCGTCATAGCGCGCGAGCAGGCGCGCGTCCGCGTCGATGGTGACCCGCTGTGCGGTACCCGGCTCGAGCTCCACGCGCTCGAATCCCAGCAGCCGTAGACACGGTTGACCGGCGGCCGCCGTCAGGTACAGCTGCGGCACGTCCGAACCGGCGCGGTCGCCGACATTGACGACGCTGAAGCTGGCGCGCAGCGCTTCTTCGCCGCTGACCACCAGGTCGCAGTAGTCAAAGCTGGTGTAGGACAAGCCATGACCGAAGGCGAACATCGGATCATGACCGCGTCGCGCGAACCAGCGGTAACCGACGTCGGCTCCCTCGAAGTAGTCGATCGTGGTCGGTGTCCCCCACGGTTCGCCGGGGGCGGGCAGCTGCGGGCGCGGCGTCTGGGCGAGATCGGCCGGAAAGGTGATCGGCAGCCGGCCCGAGGGATTCACCCTCCCGGTGAGGATCTCCGCGATGGCCCGGGCGCCGGCTTGGCCCGGAAACCATGCCTGCACAATCGCATTCACCGAGCCGCGCCATGGCATGGAGACCGGATTGCCCGTCTGCAGCACCACCACGGTGTTGGGGTTTACGGCCGACACCGCCGTGATCAGCTCATCCTGGCCCCACGGCAGCGAGAGGTCGGCGATATCGAAGCCCTCCCCCTCGGCGCGGACCGCGAACACGATCGCGATGTCGGCCCGTTGCGCGCTTCGCACCGCCTCAGCCGGGCTGATACCGGGATCGAACTGAATCTGGGCATGCGGGAGCTGTTTTCGCAATTCTTCCAACGGACTCGAGGGCAGCAGATACAGATTCCGCAGCCCGGCCTCCAGGCCCGAACCGCCGATGGGCACCACGCCCGCGAAACCGCCCGGCGGAACGACGGTGCTGGAACCGTAACCGGCCGGCACACCGAGGTGCGCATACCCACCGATGACGGCGATGCGCGCGCTCGAATCGGGCGCCAACGGCAACAACCCCCGGTTGGTCAGCAACACGGTTCCCTGGCGCGCTATGCGCAGCGCAATGTCATTGTGCGCGAGCATATCCGGTGTCGGCGGCGCATCGGTGCCCTCGACGCCGACGGCGAACATGGAGCGCAGGATGCGGCGGACCAT
>DASTKA010000200.1:0-2242 GCA_035716165.1 Mycobacterium sp.
GCCGATCGGCGCGTCACTTTGGGAGGCGAACTGAGCGGGAAGCCAGGAGAACGCGCGGCGGAACACATGTCCTCGATCGGGCATCACCAGCTCCTCGCCACTCGATTCTTATCGCTACCTTATTTCGAATGTAGCGCGGGCCGGTGCGCAATACCGTGGCGAAGGCCGCAAAAGCCGCTGAATAGCCGCCCTACCGTTAGGCGGGCGGTCGGTGATTATGCGGAGCGGGCGCGCAGCGCGTCGTGATCGGGGTGCGCGGCGAGGTAGTCGCGCAGCGCCTGGCGTCCGCGGTGGATGCGGCTGCGCACCGTGCCGAGCTTGACCCCCAGCGTGGCACCGATCTCCTCGTAGGACAGGCCTTCGATGTCGCACAGCACGACGGCGGCGCGAAACTCCGGCGGCAGCGAATCCAGCGCGGCCTGCAGGTCGGGCCCCAGCCGCGCATCGTGGTAGATCTGCTCGGGGTTGGGCTCGTCGGCGGGCACCCGCTCGTAATCGTCGGGCAACGCCTCCATCCGGATGCGCGCGCGCCGGCGCACCATGTCAAGGAAGAGGTTCGTGGTGATGCGGTGCAGCCACCCTTCGAACGTTCCCGGCTGGTAGTTCTGCACCGACCGGAAGACCCGGATGAAGGTCTCCTGGGTGAGGTCCTCGGCGTCGTGCTGATTCCCGGAAAGCCGGTAAGCCAGCCGATACACCCGGTCGGCGTGCTGGCGCACCAACTCGTCCCACGACGGCATGGCCGCCTTGTCTCCGGTGGCGTCGAAGACCGCGGTGCCTTGCGGCGCATCGGACGGCTCAACCCACTCGTCGGCGGGGAGCCCCTGCGCGTGAGACATGCTCGACGGGCTGAGAAGAGTGGTGATGATCGAGTCCTCCGAATCCGGCGTGCCAAACAATGACACTTCGTCTTTTGCGGCAACAGGTAGTGCCCAGTCGGTATTCCCGGTCCGACGCCCTCCGCGATCCATACGGCTACCGTCGTCTACCGGAGTATGTGCGGTATATGAACAGTCTGAGCCGAACCTGAGAAACCGTATCGTTACCTGCGCTGTGCAGGAGATATCCACCGCCGGGTGACCTTAAACGCTCCGGGACCGTTGGGCGTGTCACCCGAAGCGAATTCAGGCGCGCCTGCCGGACTGCGCGGCGAAGTGGAATACGCTGCGGGCATGGACGGCACCGACGCAGAAGCCCCCGGCCAGGCAGGGTCCGGCCGGGCGGAATCGCTCTTCGCACACGCCGAAAACTCGATATCGGAAGATGCGGTGCTGGCGGCCGCGCGCGAGCGGGCCGTGGACATCGGCGCGGGCGCTGTCACGCCGGCGGTCGGTGCGTTGCTCAGCATGCTGACGAAGTTGAGTGGCGGCAAGGCGATCGCCGAGGTGGGCACCGGTGCGGGCGTCAGCGGACTGTGGCTGTTGTCAGGCATGACTGACGACGGGGTCTTGACGACGATCGACATCGAGCCCGAGTATCTGCGGCTGGCCAAGCAAGCGTTCGCCGAAGCCGGCATCGGCCCGTCGCGCACTCGGCTGATCAACGGGCGCGCGCAAGAGGTGCTCACTCGGCTCGCCGACGCCTCCTACGACCTGGTGTTCATTGATGCCGACCCGATCGATCAGCCCGACTACGTCGTCGAGGGCGTGCGACTGTTACGCCCCGGCGGTGTGATCGTGGTGCACCGCGCCGCGCTGGGCGGCCGGGCCGGTGACCCGGGCGCCCGCGACGCCGAGGTGGTCGCGGTGCGGGAGGCGGCGCGGTTGATCGCCGAGGATGAGCGGCTCACCCCGGCGCTGGTACCGCTGGGTGACGGCATCCTGGCGGCCGTTCGCGACTGACTCTCCGTTGGACCGCGCGTTTGACGTCGGCGGTTTCGCCTCTTCGTAGGCCTTCAGCATCTTTATGAATTCTTGACGCGCGCCGTGCTTGACTGCGGACTGAACGTGCGTTTAGCGTACTGAACATGCGTTCAGCCGACCTGACGGCCGCCGCCCGGATCAGAGATGCCGCCATCGAGCAGTTCGGCGAGCACGGGTTCGGCGTCGGGCTTCGTACCATCGCCGAAGCGGCCGGAGTGAGCGCCGCGCTGGTCATTCATCACTTCGGCTCCAAGAAGGGCCTGCGCAAGGCCTGCGAGGACTACATCGCCGAGACCATCCGCGGCACCAAATCGGAGGCGCTGCGATCCAACGATCCGGCAACGTGGTTCGCCCAGATGGCCGAGATCGAGGAGTACGCG
>DASTKA010000201.1:0-2487 GCA_035716165.1 Mycobacterium sp.
GGCGCAGTGCGAGGCGAGGACGTCGCGCTTGTGGGCGAAGACGTCGGGCGGGCCGCCCACGAAATTCCAGTGCTGGGCGTAGCGAGCGGTGATGCGTAGCGTGCGCTTCTCCCCACTGCCGCCGATGCAGATCGGCGGGTGCGGCCGCTGCGGACCCTTGGGCTCGTTGCGGGCACCCTTGAGCTGGTAGAACTTGCCGTCGAAATCGGTGGTCTCCTGGCTGAGCAGGCTGGTCAGCACCTCGCACGCCTCCTCGAAGCGGTCGAAGCGTTCCTTGATGCTGCCCAGCTCGATGCCGTAGGCGCCGGACTCCTCCTCGTTCCAGCCGGCGCCGATGCCGAGCTCGAGTCGCCCGTTCGAAATGATGTCGACCGCGGCCGCCATGTTGGCCAGCACCGCGGGGTGGCGGTAGTGGATCCCGGTGACCAGGGTGCCCAACCGCAGCCGCTGCGTGGCCTGCGCCAGCGCCGTCAGCGTCGTCCAGCCCTCCAGGCAGGACCCGCTGCTGTCGGAGAAGATCGGATAGAAGTGGTCGAACGTCCACCCGGACTCGTAGACCTCGATGTCGTCGGCGGCCTGCCAGACCGCGAGCATCTGTGCCCAGGTGGTGTTCTGCGGGGAAGTCTTGAAAGCGAATCGCATGCCATCGACGTTAGCCGGTGTTTATGAAGGGCAACTAAACTCAGTCGCGCGATGACTTGTGGCTCCCTCGGAATTGACACCAAGATCACCCTGCTGGCGGCGGGCCTGATCTTCCTGCTCGCGCTGATTCTTGGCGTGTGGAAATACCGCGAGATGATGACGTCCGAGACCCACCTTGCGCATCCCTACGTCGACATCGCGCACCGGGCGGCGCTGCTGTATTCGTTCGCCACGCTGCTGCTGGCGGTCTTCGTTCAGCTGAGCGCCTGGGCGGTGTGGGTGAACCTGACGGCGGCCGGCGTTGTCGTCTTCTTCTTCGTGGCGGCCATCGCCGCCTACATCACACACGGAGCGCAGCGCGACACCGTCAACCAATTCGAAAACGCCGACGGGCGCCTCGCGCTGGCGATGACGTTGTTGATCGCGGGCGAGGTCGGCGGGTTCAGCGTGCTGCTCGCCGGGTTCGTCGCCGGCCAACTGTTGTGATCGGGGCGGGCACACTGGAGTCATGGATCCGGTAGCGGCATTACGGCAGATCGCCTATTTCAAGGACCGCAGCCGCCACGATCCCAGGCGCGTGATGGCCTATCGCAACGCGGCCGACATCATCGAGGGTCTCGACGAGGCGACCCGGGAGCGCCACGGCCAGGCGAACAGCTGGCAGTCGTTGCCGGGAATCGGGCCCAAGACCGCCAAGGTCATCGACCAGGCGTGGTCCGGACGCGAACCCGACCTGCTTGTCGAACTCCGTTCCAGCGCCGAGGATCTCGGTGGCGGCGACATCCGTTCCGCGTTGCGCGGCGATCTGCATCTGCATTCCAACTGGTCGGACGGATCCGCGCCGATCGAGGAGATGATGGCCAGCGCGGCCGCGCTGGGCCACGAGTACTGCGCGCTGACCGACCACTCGCCGCGGCTGACCATCGCCAACGGCCTCTCACCCGAGCGGCTGCGCAAGCAGCTTGACGTGATCGACGGCTTGCAGGAGAAGTTCGCGCCAATGCGCATCCTCACCGGCATCGAGGTCGACATCCTCGACGACGGCAGCCTCGACCAGGAACCCGAGCTGCTGGAGCGCCTCGACGTGGTGGTGGCCAGCGTGCATTCCAAGTTGTCGATGGACGCCGCCGCGATGACCCGGCGCATGCTGCGCGCGGTGTCCAACCCGCACGCCGACGTGCTGGGGCATTGCACCGGCCGGCTGGTGTCGGGAAATCGCGGCATCCGGCCGGAATCCAAGTTCGACGCCGAGGCGGTGTTCACGGCCTGCCGTGATCATGGCACCGCGGTTGAGATCAACTCCCGGCCCGAGCGGCGTGATCCGCCGAGCCGGCTGCTGAACCTGGCGCTGGAGATCGGTTGCGTGTTCTCCATCGACACCGACGCCCACGCGCCCGGCCAGCTGGACTTCCTTGGCTATGGCGCCCAGCGCGCGCTGGACGCCGGCGTTCCCGTCGACCGGGTCGTGAACACCTGGCCCGCCGAGCGGCTGCTGGAGTGGACCGGGCCTTAGTCCGATGGTGGCGACCCACTTCGCCCGGCTACACCGCGCTCGCGATCGCCACTAGTCGGGCAAATGCGGCATCTCGAAGCCCGGGTCGCGACCCAGCAGCACCGCGGGCGTCAGCGCCGACTTGCCATAGCGCCGGCGCACCCGGTCGATGGCCGCGTCGATGTCGTCGCCACGGTGCTTCGGGTCGGCGAACGGCAGCGTCAGCTGTTGAGAGCCGCTGCGGTCGATCCCCGACACGGCGAACCCGACCAGCGACAGGCCGCGCTGCGCGACGAGCGGCGCTGCGTCGGCGACCAATCGGCGTGCGGCGGCCAGCAGGGGCGCCGTCGACG
>DASTKA010000202.1:0-2997 GCA_035716165.1 Mycobacterium sp.
AAGGAGATGAGCGAGGAGGCGCGGGTCCGGCAGCGCTACGTCGACCTGATCGTGCGCCCGCAGGCGCGGACGGTGGCCCGGCAGCGGATCGCTGTGATCCGCGCAATACGCAACGCATTGGAACGGCGCGGTTTTCTCGAAGTCGAAACCCCGATGTTGCAGACGCTGGCCGGTGGCGCGGCGGCGCGGCCCTTCATCACTCATTCCAATGCACTAGACATCGATCTCTACTTGAGGATCGCGCCGGAACTGTTCCTCAAGCGCTGCGTCGTCGGTGGTTTCGACCGGGTTTTCGAACTAAATCGCGTGTTCCGAAACGAAGGCGCGGATTCCACCCATTCTCCGGAATTTTCCATGCTGGAGACCTACCAGGCCTACGGAACCTATGACGATTCCGCAGTAGTGACCCGTGAGCTTATTCAAGAGGTAGCCGATGAGGCGATCGGAACCCGACAACTACCGCTGCCCGACGGCAGCGTCTACGACATAGACGGAGAATGGGCGTACATACAAATGTACCCGTCACTGTCGGCGGCACTCGGTGAAGAGATCACGCCTGCGACATCGGTCGAACAGCTGCTGGGCATCGCCGATCGGCTCGGTGTCGAGATTCCCGGCGACCGGGGCTACGGGCACGGAAAGATCGTCGAGGAGCTGTGGGAGCACACGGTGGGCAGTTCGCTCGTCGCTCCCACGTTCGTGCGGGATTTCCCGGTCGAGACAACGCCATTGACGCGACAGCACCGTAGCATCGCGGGCGTCACCGAGAAGTGGGACCTGTATGTGCGCGGGGTCGAACTGGCCACCGGCTACTCCGAATTGAATGATCCCGTCGTGCAGCGTGAGAGGTTCGCCGCACAGGCCCGCGCCGCCGCCGCGGGCGACGACGAGGCCATGGTGCTCGACGAAGACTTTCTCGCCGCACTGGAGTATGCAATGCCGCCATGTACCGGAACGGGAATGGGTATCGACCGGTTGTTGATGACATTGACTGGACTGTCAATTCGAGAGACAGTTTTGTTCCCGATTGTTCGGCCGCAAGCGTAGTTGAAAGTCCAACTGTGCGGCTTCCGTACAGATTGAGTATGCTGCACTGTTATGGCACATTGGTGACCGGGGAGGTCCATCCAATCTGCTCAGTAACCGCTCAGGAACGAAATGCGAGGGTAAGCCAATGGCAAAAAAAGTGACCGTCACCTTGGTCGATGATTTCGACGGTGCCGGCGCGGCCGACGAAACGGTGGAATTCGGGCTTGACGGGGTCACGTATGAGATTGATCTTTCGTCCAAGAATGCCGCAAAACTGCGCGGGGATCTGAAGCAATGGGTGGAAGCCGGCCGCCGCGTCGGTGGCCGTCGCCGTGGGCGTTCCGGCTCGGGACGCGGCCGTGGCGCGATCGATCGTGAGCAGAGCGCGGCCATCCGCGACTGGGCTCGCCGCAACGGGCACAACGTGTCCACGCGTGGCCGCATCCCGGCCGACGTGATCGACGCATTCCACGCGGCGACCTAGCAGTCCTCGAAGCCGGCGCTCGGGCCCCAAGCCTGGGCGCCGGTTTGTCGTTTCGCTGGGCGCGAAACAATAGTCCGGCGGCTCCGGGAAACGAATTGGAAGTTTGCAACGTTTCTTCAGTTACGGCGTGCAACGCCGCAGGCGGTCGCAGGTGAGACAGGTCTTGCAAAGACCACTGGAGGGCCGAGGGGTCCGCAGCGAAGAAGGGCCCGCAAGGTTAGGCCCGCTGCCAAGCCGACCATTACAGTGGAAGCAGGTACGCGATTCCGGCCACAGGGGACCGGCACTGGGCCGCTAACAGGTTCGTACCGATGTTGAGGGAGAGCAGGTAACCCGATGTTTGAAAGATTTACCGACCGTGCCCGCAGGGTCGTCGTCCTGGCGCAGGAAGAGGCCCGGATGCTCAACCACAACTACATCGGCACCGAGCACATCCTGCTGGGTTTGATTCACGAGGGTGAAGGCGTCGCGGCGAAGTCGCTGGAGTCGCTGGGCATCTCGCTCGAAGGCGTTCGCAGCCAGGTAGAAGAAATCATCGGCCAGGGCCAGCAGGCCCCGTCCGGGCATATTCCGTTCACGCCCCGCGCGAAGAAGGTTCTGGAGCTGAGCCTGCGCGAGGCGCTGCAGCTCGGCCACAACTACATCGGCACCGAGCACATTTTGCTGGGGCTTATCCGCGAGGGTGAGGGCGTGGCCGCGCAGGTGCTGGTGAAGCTCGGCGCCGAGCTGACCCGGGTGCGCCAGCAGGTGATCCAGTTGCTGAGCGGCTACCAGGGCAAGGAAGCCGCGGAGGCGGGGACCGGTGGACGTGGCGGCGAATCCGGCAGCCCGTCGACGTCGCTGGTGCTCGACCAGTTCGGCCGCAACCTGACGGCCGCCGCGATGGAAGGCAAGCTCGACCCCGTCATCGGCCGCGAGAAGGAAATCGAGCGGGTGATGCAGGTGCTGAGCCGGCGCACCAAGAACAACCCGGTCCTGATCGGCGAGCCCGGCGTCGGCAAAACCGCCGTCGTCGAGGGCCTGGCGCAGGCGATCGTGCACGGCCAGGTTCCCGAGACGCTGAAGGACAAGCAGCTTTACACCCTGGACCTGGGTTCGCTGGTGGCGGGCTCGAGGTACCGCGGTGACTTCGAGGAACGCCTGAAGAAGGTGCTCAAGGAGATCAACACCCGCGGCGACATCATCCTGTTCATCGACGAGCTGCACACCCTGGTGGGTGCCGGCGCCGCCGAAGGCGCGATCGACGCCGCGAGCATCCTCAAGCCGAAGCTGGCTCGAGGCGAGCTGCAGACCATCGGCGCCACCACGCTCGACGAGTACCGCAAGTACATCGAGAAGGACGCCGCGTTGGAGCGCCGATTCCAGCCGGTGCAGGTGGGCGAGCCGACGGTGGAGCACACCATCGAGATCCTCAAGGGTCTGCGCGACCGTTACGAGGCGCACCACCGGGTGTCGATCACCGACGGCGCGATGGTGGCCGCGGC
>DASTKA010000203.1:0-2040 GCA_035716165.1 Mycobacterium sp.
GACAAAGCCGCGTCGCTTACGATCGAGCCTCGTGCCCCACGACGGTAAAGAGCGATCGCAGCGGATCCCCAGATCGGTGGCCGCCATCGCGGGAATCGTGGGCCTGCTGCTCTGCCTGTCCGTCCCGCTGCTTCCGGTGAAGCAGACCACCGCGACGGTTCTGTGGCCCCAGGGCAGCACCGACGGGCACGTCAGCCAGATCACGGCGCCCCTGGTGTCGGGGGCGCCGCGCGCGCTGGACATCTCCATTCCCTGCCCGGACATCGCCACCCTGCCCGCCGGCGGCGGCCTGGTGGTCTCCACCCTGCCGCCGGGCGGCATCGACGCCGGGAAGAACGGGCTGTTCGTGCGGGCCAACACCGACGTGGTCGTCGTCGCGTTCCGGGACACGGTGGCCACCGTCGCACAACGGTCGGCGGTCGCCGCCGGGGCGTGCAGCGTGCTGCACGTCTGGGCCAACGCGGGCGCGACGGGCGCCGATTTCGTCGGCATACCCGGCGCCTCCGGGGTGCTGTCCGCCGAAAAGAAACCTCAGGTCGGCGGCGTCTTCACAGACATGAAGGTGCCCGCGGGGCCGGGGCTGTCGGCCCGCATCGACGTCGACACCCGGTTCATCACCGCGCCCACCGTCATCAAGGAAATCGTGATGGTCCTGGGCGCCCTGGCGGTGCTGACGGCCATCGTCGCGCTCGCGGCGCTGGACCGACGCAGCCGGGGCAGCAGCACGCTGCTCAACTGGCGCGCCCCGATCGCCTGGCTCTCCAGATACCGCCCCGGCACGCGCCTGGCCAACTGGCGGCGGGTGGGGATCGCGACCTGGATCGCCGACGCCGGGGTGATCGCCACCCTGCTGGTATGGCACGTGATCGGCGCCACCTCGTCGGACGACGGCTACAACCTGACCATCGCGCGCGTCGCGCCGGGCGCCGGCTACATCGCCAACTACTACCGCTACTTCGGCGCGACGGACGCACCGTTCGACTGGTATCTCGGTCTGCTGTCGAAGATGGCCGCGGTGAGCACGGCCGGCGTCTGGATGAGGCTGCCCGCCACGGTGGCGGCAATCGGGTGCTGGCTGATCATCAGCCACTGGGTGCTGCGCCGGCTCGGGCCGGGCCGCGGCGGCCTCGCGGCCAACCGGGTCGCGGTGTTCACCGCGGGCGCGGTGTTCGTGGCCGCGTGGCTGCCGTTCAACAACGGCCTGCGGCCCGAACCGCTGATCGCCCTCGGCGTGCTGGTCACCTGGATGCTGATGGAACGCTCGATCGCGCTGCGCCGGCTGGCGCCCGCGGCGGTGGCCATCATCGTGGCGATGCTGAGCGCGACGCTGGCGCCGCAGGGCCTGATCGCCGTCGCCGCGCTGTTGACCGGTGCGCGGGCCGTCGCCCAGACGATCCGGCGCCGCCGGGCGACCGACGGACTGCTGGCGCCGCTGGCGGTGCTGGCGGCCGCGCTGTCGCTGATCCTCGTCGTGGTGTTCCGCAGTCAGACGCTGGCCGCGGTCGGCGAGTCGGCCCGGATCAAGTACAAGGTCGGCCCGACCATCGCCTGGTACCAGGATTGGCTGCGCTACTACTTCCTCACGGTGGAGTCCAACCCCGACGGATCGATGGCCCGGCGGTTCGCCGTGCTGGTGCTGCTGCTGTGCATGTTCGGCATGCTGGTCACCCTGCTGCGCCGCGGCCGGATCCCGGGCGTGGCCAGCGGCCCGGCGTGGCGGTTGATCGGGACCACGGCGTTCGGCCTGCTGTTGTTGACTTTCACGCCCACGAAGTGGGCGGTCCAGTTCGGTGCGTTCGCCGGGCTGGCCGGGGCGCTGGGTGCGGTCACCGCATTCGCCCTGGCCCGGATCGGCCTGCACAACCGCCGCAACCTGACGCTGTACGTCACCGCGCTGCTGTTCGTGCTGGCGGTCGCGACCTCCGGCGTCAACGGCTGGTTCTACGTCGGCAACTACGGGGTGCCCTGGTACGACATCCAGCCGGTCATCGCCAGCCACCCGGTGACGTCGATGTTCCTGGCGCTGTCGATCGCGACCGG